>CAZCIJ010000005.1:0-31480 GCA_964498265.1 uncultured Gaiellales bacterium
GAAGAAGAACGAGAGCCGCGGCGCGAACTCGTCGACGGCGAGGCCGAGCGCGAGCGCCCACTCGACGTAGGTGAAGCCGTTCGCGAGCGTGAACGCCAGCTCCTGAGCGGCCGTCGAGCCGGCCTCGCGAATGTGGTAGCCGGAGATCGAGATCGGATGCCACAGCGGCATCTCCCGCGCCGTGAACTCGATCATGTCGGTCACGAGCCGCATCGACGGCGCCGGCGGGTAGATCCACTCCTTCTGCGCGATGTACTCCTTGAGGATGTCGGTCTGAATCGTCCCGCGCAGCCGCGCGCGCGGGACCCGCTGGTCCTCGGCGACGCACGCGTAGAAGGCGAGCAGCATCGGCGCCGCCGAGCTGACCGTCATGGAGGTCGAGACCTCGCCCAGAGGGATCCCTGCGAACAGCTCGCGCACGTCCTCGAGCGAGTCGACGGCGACGCCCTCGCGCCCGACCTCTCCGAGCGCGCGCGGGTGGTCGGAGTCGTAGCCCATGAGCGTCGGCATGTCGAAGGCGACCGAGAGCCCGGTCTGACCTTGCCCGAGGAGGTAGCGAAGACGCTCGTTCGTCTCGGACGCGGTGCCGAAGCCCGCGAACTGACGCATCGTCCAAGACCGGCCCCGGTACATCGTCTTGTACGGGCCGCGCGTGTACGGGTACTCGCCCGGATCGCCGAGGTCGCGCTCGTACACGACCTCGACGCTCTCCGGCGAGTACAGCGCCTCCACCGGTAGCCCCGAGATCGTCGTGTGCTTCGTATCCCGCCGGATCGTCGCCATCGCAATCCCGTCTCAGGGATTGTCGACGATCGGCTCGACGCTGGGAAGGGACTCTCGTGCGCGTCCCGCGCGCCGGACGCGCCGAAAGGAGGCGGTAGTCTTGGCCATCGTGGGGAGCACGGAGCCGTCCGAGCGCATCGGGACCGAGGTTCTCTTCGAGAACGACCGCGTCCGGATCTGGGAGATGACGCTCGAGCCCGGCGAGTCGTCGGGCCCACACTGGCACCGCAACGACTACTTCTTCGTGTACGTCACCCCCGGCAACGAGATGGAGGTGCGCTTCGCGAACGGCGACGTGCTGCCGGAGGCCTCCGGCGACGGCTTCGTGAAGTCCTTCGTCGTGGGCAGCGAGCCGGGACCGGAGGCGGCGCACGAGCTCCGCAACGTCGGCTCGACGCCGCACCGGCAGATCATCGTCGAGCTGCTCGAGCCGAGCCGGGCCGAGACGCCACAGCCGCCGGAGGACAACGGGCGAGCGTCGACCTCGGCCGACCCGCCCGCCGCCTGACCCGCTAGTCGCTCAGCGTGACCACGTCGACGAGGGCGGGGCGTCCCGACCTGACGACGTCGACGGCGGCGCCGAGCGCCGGCTGCAGCTCCTCGGGGTCGGAGATCGGCCCCGTCGCCCACACGCCGAAGGAGCGCGCCATCGACGGGAAGTCGATCATGGGCGCCTCGAAGGCGTTCTCGCGCTGCACGGGCTCGGGGGCGCGCCCGCGGGCCGCGGCGAGCCGGGTCCCGTGGGCGAACGTGTTGTGGTACTCGCCGTTGTCGTCCATGACCATGAGCAGCGGGATCTGCTTGCGCGCCATCGTCCAGAGCGCCGCCGGCGTGTAGAGGAGGTCGCCGTCCGGCACGATCGCGACGCACAGATGGTCGGCGGAGAGGGCGAGCGCAGCCCCCGACGCCGCTCCGGCGATGTACCCGCAGCCGCCCCCGCCCTGGCCGCCGAGGTGGGGCCGCTCGGCGTCGAAGGCCCAGAGGCGTCGCTCCCATCCGCCCAGGGAGCCGGCAACGAGAGCGAACCGCTCGCAGCGAACCGCCTCCCCCACCTCCCACGCAACGCGGCTGCGGGGGATCCTCCCGCCCGACGCTTTGGCGGCCCTGGCCTCGCTCGCCCATGCCCGCCGCCGCTCCGCCACGCGTCCCGAGAGCGCACGGCGGCGCTCGTCCAGCCGCCCCGGCGGCTGCGGTCGGCGCCCGACGAGCGTCGCGAGAGCAGGGAGCACAGCCTCGCTCGCCCCGGTGAACACCTTCGACGCGGGGAGCACGCGCAGCGCGTCCTCGGCCCACGCGCGCACCCGCAGGTGGCCGAGCGTGACGTGTACGAACTCCTTGCCCGAGAGGCGACCGACGACGAGAGCGTCGCGATCCTCGACCTCGAAGCCGACGACGAGATCCGCTTGCTCCAGCACCTCGTCGAGGCCGGTGACGTTGAGCGGGTGCTCGGTGGGGAAGTTGAGTCGGGCCCCGCAGTCGACCACCGGAGCGTGAAGCAGCGACGCCAGCGTCTCGAGCGCAGCGAAGGCGGCCGGCGTGAGCGCCGCGTAGTCGGCGACGAGCAGCGGGAGCCGGGCGGAGGCCAGACGATCGGCGAGCCAACGCAGCCCCTCGGGGTCGAGACCGGGCGGGACCGGCGCCGACCCGGCGAGCGCGGCGGGGAGCGAGAGGGAGGACTCGCCGATCTCGGTCTCCTGGAGCTCGACGTCGTAGCAGAGGTAGACGGGCCCCTGAGGGGCGGCGACCGCGGTCTGCCAGGCGCGCTGGAACGAGGGGACGATGGACTCGACGTCGAACGGCTGGTCCTCCCACTTGACGTAGTCGCGGATCAGCTCGCCTTGCGAGGTCGACGTGTGGATCCAGTCGATCCAGTGGCGGCGCTGCTCCTTCGAGAGCGGCCCCGTCCCCCCGAGCAGCAGCATCGGGACGCGATCGCACCAGGCGTTGAAGATCGCGAGCGTCGCGTGCTGCAGCCCGACGATGTCGTGCAGCAGGACGGCCATCGGCCGCCCGGTCGCCTTCGCGTAGCCGTGAGCGGCCGCCACGGCGATCTCCTCGTGCAGGCAGAGCAGGGGCTCCGGCCTGCCCGGCCTGGCGACGACGGAGTCGAGCAGCCCCTTGATGCTGAAGCCGGGGTTGTGGGAGACGTGCTCGATTCCCGCCTGCTCGAGCAGCGCCACCACCAGGTCCGATCCGTAGGCCGGCTCGGGAGCGTCTCTCGGCGAGGCAGGCACGAGGGCGACTAGACGAAGCGGGTGCCGCCGTTGACGACGATCGTCTGACCCGTGATGAAGCCGGCGCCGGGGCCGGCGAGGTACGCGACGCACTCGGCGATGTCCTCCGGCTGACCCGCGCGCTTCACCGCCTGCTCCTCGATCACCACGGGAAAGAGGTGGCTCGTGCGCTCCCGGACGCCCTCAGTGTCCGTGAGACCCGCGGCCTGCGAGCAGAGGAAGACTCCGTCGAGGGTCATGCCGAGGACGCGCCGCCATTCCTCGTAGGTCGTCTCCATGAAGGGACGAGCCGGTGGATGCCCGCGTTGTTGCGAGTAGGACTCGAGCTCGGTCGCGTCCTCCTCGCGCCCGACCTCGCTCTCCTTCACGCCGCCGAACGGCACGCCTGGGAAGTGGCGCGAGGAGTCGTCCACCCAGACGAACCCCGCCTCGACGTCCCGCGCGAACGAGTGGGCGCGCTCGAGCTCCGACGTGAAGACGCTGGCGGTCAGCCCGTACTTCGTGGAGTTCGCGATCTCAACGGCCTCCTCGTAGGTGCGGAAGCGGAGGGCGGCGAGCACGGGGCCGAAGATCTCCTCCTGCGCCAGACGGCTGCCCGCTTCCGCGCCCGTGAAGGCGCTCTCGCACATGGCGAGCCTCTTCGACATCGACGCCAAGTACGGCGACGTCGTCTCGCTCGACTCGGCCGTCGAGTATCTCGGAGCGCTTGCTCACGAGACGGGCTAGCGCAGCCGTCACGTCTGCAGCCGCTCGAGCGTCTTCGTGCGCAGGCCGACCTCGGACGCGGGAACGATCTCGGTCAAGAGCGCGGTGAGGCAGCTCGGGCAGGAGAGCTGGCGGAAGACGATCTCGGCGTCGACGAACAGCGCCGGTTCCCCCCGGATCTGCGGGCCCGCGAGCGACGGCGGGCCAGTGCGCACGCTCGCCTCGCCGAGGAAGGGGCCTCCTGCCCGCCCGACGAGCGTGCCGCAGTGAGCGCAATGGAAGTCCCCCTCCGCGTCGATGACGACGTTGTCGTCGAACGGCGTCCCATCCACGTGCTCGCCCGGACCTGCGGTGACGGAGGCGACCACCTCCTCCCCGCGCTCGGACCGGAGCTGCCGCCGTCGGGCCTCGGTCGCCCCCGCGTCGACGGCCTCCATGTCGTCGAGCACGACGCCGTAGACCGTGGACGCCGCCTCGCGCGACACCTTGCCCTCGGCGACGTCGCGGGCGACGAGCTGCGGCTCCCGCAGCAGCGGATCGCCGTAGCCGCCGCCCCCCGGCCAGTTCATGTAGTAGACGTCGGCCCAGCCGAGCTCCGTGTCGAGTTCGGGCGGCATCGGCTCGACCTCCCCGCCGACGTGGTCGAGACCCGACGGAATCTCGCCCCGCCCGAGCTGCTCGCGGACGGAGGAGCGGCGAATGACCAGGTCGTGCGTGGTGTTGCCCGGATAGCCGCCGCTCAGACCCGGAGCCTGCGGGACGGCCTTTCCGGTCGAGGAGACGGTCACGCTCATGCGCTGAAGCGGGGCGTCGTGGAGGATGAAGGCGCTCGAGCCGCCGAGCCCCCCGCGGAAGCGCCCGGGACCGCCCGAATCCGGCTCCTCGCGTCGCCAGAGGTAGAGGATCGGGTAGGCGAACTCGTTCATCTCGACGTCGGCGATGCGAGCCTGCGAGATGTTCTGCATGCCGCCCGTGTCCACGCCGTCAAGGTCGACGCGCGCTCCGAGACCGCCGGCCATCGCGTCGCCGAGCAGCGTCACGAACGGATGCTCACGCTGGTCGACTCCGGACATGAGCGCGAGGTCGAACGTGCCGCAGCAGACGCTGAGCAGGCTCTTCCGATGCTTCGAGTTCGTGTCGAGCATCGCGGCCACGCACTCGCCGACGGCGCTCTGCGTCGCCCAGGACGACGCGATCGAGGCCTTGGAGATGCCGGCCGGGAACGTGGCGTTGTTCAGCGTCCCCTCGTCGGTGACGATCTCGAAGCAGCGCTGGATTCCCCCAGGAGCCCAGGGGATGTCCCCGCAGAGCATCGTCAGCAGGATGACCATGACGCCCGCCCGCATCCCGCCGTAGGTGCAGTTGATGAGCCCTTCGACCTCGGGGTCGGTGCCGCGGAAGTCGAAGACGAGGCGGTCGCCCTCCTTGGTCATCGTGCACACGACCTTGTAGACGCCCCGGTCGCCCTCGCGCGCCTGATCCTGGTGCGCGACGCCCGTCCAGGTGCCGTCGGGCAGCTCGCGCAGCCGGGCGCGCAGCCGGCTCTCGGCGTCGTCCATCATGCGCTTCATGACGGCCTTCACCTTCTCGGGCCCGTACTTCGCGACCACCGCCCTGATGCGCTCGGCGCCGACGTTGTTCGCTCCGATCTGAGCCCTCAGGTCGAGCGCGAGCAACCGAGGGACGCGCGAGCGGCGCAGGTAGCAGTCCTCGGCGTCCGATCGCAGGCGTCCACGCTCGTAGATCTTGATCGGCGGCAGCGGGAGCGACTCCCAGAACACGTCGCGCGACTTCGGCGTCCAGCTCCCGGGCGCGACGCCGCCGAGGTCGAGCTGGTGCGCGACCGCGTTCGTCCAGGCGAAGAGCTCGCCCTCCCAGAAGATGGCGCCGAAGACCGAGACGTCGTTCTGATGCATGCCGCCGCCGACCCAGGGATCGCTGGTGAGGAACATGTCGCCGTCCTCGATGCCCGGGTTCTCGACCCGGTTCTCGAGCGTCCACTTCACGGCCATGTCGATCGAGGCGGACAGCTGCGTGTTGTAGAGGCCGATCTGCACCTCGTCGCCCCACTCGTCGAGGATGCATGCGTTGAAGTCGTTGCAGTCCGTGACCACGATCGAGCCCGACATGCGCTTCAGCGCGTCGGCCATCTCCTCGGTGATCGCCCACAGGCGATGGCGGATGACCTCGTACGTGAGCGGGTCGACCTCGTCGGCGAGCGACGGGTCGATCGTGTGGATCGGGAAGCCTTCCGGCAGGCGGTCCCGGATCACGGACGCGGGATTCGGCCGGTAGGCGAAGCGCTCGGAGCCGGGAACCGGGATCGGCATCAGGTCATCCTTTCGCTGCGGAGGGCGACGTTCCCGAGAGGGTCGACGACGGCGACGCGCTTCCCCGGGACGGCGACGGTCGTGGTCGCCGCCTCGACGATCGCGGGGCCCGCGATGCGGTGGCCGCCGCGAAGCTCGGCATAGTCGTAGATCGGCGTCTCGCCCCAGCCCGTGTCGGCGCCCAGGAAGGCGCGGCGGATCGCCTTGACCGGAGGCATCTCGCGCTCGGCCTCGAGCACGGGAGGCAGCTCCGGCTTGAACGCGAGGTGGCCCGTCGCGTGGATCCGGTAGGTGATGAACTGGAAGCCCGCGTCCCGGAAGCCCGTGCCCTTGCCGAATAGCCGCTCGTACAGCTCTTCGAAGTCGCTCGCGACCGTCGCCACGTCGTCGTCGCCGAACGAGCCGTTCTTCACCGGTGTCGGCACCTCGGCCAGCTGGAGCGAGTAGCGGATGTCGATCTCGCGCTGGACGCTGACCTCCGCGTAGTCGAGGCCCTGCTCGCCGAGTCGGGCGCGCACCGTCTCCTCGAGCTGCCCGAAGACGGCGTTGATCTCCTCTGCCGGAACGGGGTAGTTGCGCGGCGCAGACAGCTCGGCAGAGAGGCCGACGTCCGAGGAGGCGAGCCCGAACGCCGAGAACGCGGCCGCAGTCGGCCCGAGCGGGACGAGGATCTCCTCGACGCCGAGGTCGCCCGCGAAACCCGCGCAGTGGCAGGGCCCGGCGCCGCCGAACGAGTACAGCACGAACTCGCGCGGGTCGTACCCGGAGTTGACGACCACCTTGCGGACGAGGTCGGCCGTCTGGGCGTCCTGGATGGCTCGGATCGCGGCGGCGGCGTCCTCGACCGACATCCGAAGCGGACCCGCCACGCGCTCCTCGATTGCCCGCCGGGCGAGGTCGAGGCTCAGCCGCTTGCGCCCGCCGAGGAAGAACTCGGGGTTGAGGACGCCGAGGACGAGGTTCGCGTCCGTGAGCGTGGGCTCGACGCCTCCCTCCTCGTAGCAGGCGGGGCCCGGGTGGGCCCCGGCGCTCCTCGGCCCGACCCTGAGGTTGCCGCCCTGGTCGATCCAGGCGATCGCGCCCCCGCCGGCGCCGATGGTCGAGATCTTCACCATCGGCAGGTTGATCGTGTGCTGGTTGAGGACGGACATCGTCGCGTTGAGCGGCTTGCCGTCGACCACCAGCCCGACGAGGAACGTCGTGCCGCCCATGTCGGTCGAGATGATGTTCCGGTGCCCGAGTCGGCGGCCGAGGCTGACCGCCCCGATCGCGCCGCCGGTCAGCACGGATCCGATCGTCGTGATCGCGTTGCGGGTGGCATCCTTCGCGACGATCGTGCGTCCCGATCCCTGCATCACGAGCAGCGAGCCGCGGAAGCCTTTGGTGCGCAGCCGCTCGTCGAGCGGATCCAGGTAGGACTTGAGGCGTGGCCCCACCTGCGTGCTCATCACGGTCGTGGCACCGCGGGGGTACTCCCGGATCCTCGGGCTGATCTCGCTCGAGAGGCCGACGTACATTCCCGGCGCGAGCGCGTGGATGAGGTCGCGGACGCGCTGCTCGTGAATCGGGTTCCGGAACGACCACAGCAGCGAGACGGCCATACCCTCGACCCCGAGGCCGAGCAGCTCGCGGATCGCGGCGGTCGCCTGCTCCTCGTCGAGCGGTGCGATCACCTCGCCCTTGTAGTCGACCCGCTCGTCGATCTCCCGGACGCGGGACTTCGGCACGAGCGGGGGAGGCTTGCTCGTTCCCGCGAGGTTCTGGATCTCCTCAGGCCCGAGGCCCGCGTACCGCCCCTCGAGGTTCATGATCACGAGCGAGTCCGCGTGGCCGCGGGTGGTGAGGAAGCCGACGGTGGCGACGTCGCCGGTGACGAGCGCGTTGAGCGCGGACGTCGTCCCGTGGGCGATGAAGTCCGTCTGCTCGAGCAGCGCGCGGGAATCGAGCTCGAGCCCGCCGGCGAGCTCGTGGAGGATCTCGACCACGCCTTCGGAGTAGTCCGGAGGGGTGGACGGAGTCTTGGCGACGACGATCGCTCCGCGGTCGTCGGTGGCGACGGCGTCGGTGAACGTCCCGCCGATGTCGATCCCGATCACGTACGCCATGTCGGGCCCCGGCAGATGGGGTGCTTGCGCTCTGCGGGAGCGACGCCCGTCAGCGAGGCCAGAGCTTGTCCGCCGCCGCGACCAGCACCTCCATCTTGCGCCACTGCGCGTCCTCGTCGAGCTCGTTTCCGTGCCAAGTCGATGCGAAGCCGCACTGCGGGCAGAGCGCGAGCTGGTCGATGTCCAGGTACCGGCTCGCCTCCTCGATGTGCCTGACGAGCTCGTCGACGCTCTCCACGCGAGGCTTCTTCGAGCTCATGATCCCCATCCCGACGATCGGGCCCTTGGGCGCGAACCGGAGCGACGAGTAGTCGCCCTCCCGCTCGGTGTCCTCCCACTCGAGCAGGAACACGTCGTAGGGCAGCTGGAACATGCGCTCGGCGTACGAGTCGATCGGGCCGCTGTAGATCCAGCGTGACTTGTGGTTGCCGCGACACATGTGCAGGGCCGTGCGCACGCCGTCCGGGATGCCCTCGACGACCTTGCGGTCGGCCTCGAGGACCCGCTCGAGCAGCTCGTCCGGGTCGACGCCCTGGTCACGCAACATCCCGACCGCGTACTCGTCGCCGAGCATCGCGTAGAGGGGCCAGTCGAACTGGACGTAGGTGGCGCCCGCGGCGATGGCCTCGGCGACCTGCTGGCGCTCGATCTCGATCATGTGCTCGACCATCTCTTCCTGGCTCGAGTAGGCCTTGTCGGTCACGCCCTTGACGAAGGCCAGCGGGAACCAGAAGATCGAGGCCGCAGGAAAGGTCACCTTGAACGGGTAGTCCGTGAGGCTCCTCAAGTACGCGGCCTCGTGGGCTCCAGGGTTGTCGATCTTCTTGAGGCGACTCTGGACGACGGGCAACCCCGTGTAGTACTCGATGTCCCCCTCCTCGTTGCGGAACGGGACCTCGCCCGTGCCCGGTCCGAGGCCGCCGACGGCGTCGTAGAAGGATCCCGTGAACATGAAGCGCCGGAACTCCCCGTCCGAGACGACATCGAGGCCGACGTCGAGCTGGCGCTTGACCACGTCGCGGATGAGCTCGTCCTCGATGGCGTGCAGCTCGGTCAGGTCCTTCGCGCGCTCCTCCGCGAGCAGGGCCGAGTGCCCCGGCTCGTAGACCTCGTCGACGAGCTTCTTGAGCTTCGCCGGGCGAAGGAAGCTCCCGACGTGCTCGGCTCTCGCCGGAACCCTGGGAGTCGTCGCCGATGTCATCTTCGCGGTCTGAGGGCTCGCCACTGTCGTCTTCCTCCTATCCCGGTCCTTTATGCGGAATCATGTTCTGGGACTGTAAACCACGGAGCTCGCGGCCGGTCAAGTCGCATCGGTACCCGGCCGAGAGCGGGAACGACGCCCGTACGGATCGAGCTCGTGGAACGCGACGCGAAGTCCGGGATGGTCGGACGCGTTCTGGAATACAGACATATGTTCTTGATTCCAGAAGAGGTCAGAGCTAACGTCGATCATCATGGCTCCGCTTCGACTGACGCTCGCGATCAACGACTCCGATCACGTGCGCGACCTGCTCGACGGGCGCGTGCCGGTCGAGGGCATCGACCTCGCCTGCCTGCGGCTACCCGTCGAGGAGATCTTCTTCCGGTTCACGAGGTTTCGGGAGTGGGAGGTCGCCGAACTGTCGCTGGCGAAGCTCTCCTACCTCGTCTCACGAGGCGACGAGTCGGTCGTCGGGATTCCCGTCTTCACGTCCCGCGTCTTTCGCCACTCGGCGTTCTTCGTACGCGGCGACGGCTCGATCCGCGCGCCCGCCCAGCTCAAGGGGCGACGGATCGGCATCCCGGAATGGACGATCACGGCCACGGTGTGGGCACGTGGGCTCCTCTCGCACAGCTTCGGAGTCGGCCTGGACGAGGTGGAGTGGGTGCAGGCGGGCACGAACCAGCCGGGCAGGTCCGAGTGGGCCGCGTTCCGCGTGCCGGCCGGCGTGCGCATCACGCCGGTCGCCGATCGAACCCTCAACGACATGCTGCTGACCGGCGAGATCGACGCGATCATCGCGCCACATCCGCCGCGTGAGTTCAAGCACGGAGCGGGGCGCATCGTCCGGCTCTTCACGGACTTCCAGGGCGTCGAGGAGGCGTACTTCCGCGACACCGGCGTGTTCCCGATCATGCACGCCGTCGGCATCCGGCGCGACGTCTACGAGCGGAGCCCGTGGGTCGCGATGGAGCTCTTCAAGGCCTTCGACGAGGCGAAACGGCGAAGCCTCGAGCGGATGGTCGATCCCAACGCGCCCTTCACCCCGGTGCCGTGGGCGTACACGTACGCTCAGCGTGCGCAGGAGCTCATGGGCGCGGACTACTGGCCCTACGGGATCGAGCCGAACCGCCGCACGCTCGAGACGTTCCTGCGCTTCGCGCACGAGCAAGGCGTGTGCGAGCGCCCGCTCGAGCCGGAGGAGCTCTTCGCCGACGAGGTGCGCGCGTCGTATCGCGTGTAGGCGCCGAGCCAGCAGGCGTGGCGGGCTAGGCGACGGGGTCGCTACGCGGGCGGGTCGCGCGCTTCGAAGCGCGCGACCTCGGCGGCCTCGTCCCGGAGCGCCGCGGCGCTGCGGGCCCGACCGCAGCGAAGAGATCGATGTCGACTGCAAGGCGATTCCCACGAACGCCCGCCTTCCACCTGACGACCGCCAGCCCGTCGACGGTCGCGGTCGCCCGAATCATGCCGCCGCCCGGATGAACCTCGTGCGCGTGCTCGGCGGGCACGGCGAACGAGCGGTCCCTCCAGCCGAGGAGGAACGAATCGACGGCGGGCAGCAGCCGCGGCGCGACCGGCTCCACACGGCGGTCGAGAGCGGCCAGGTCGAGGAGTCCGCCGGCGAGCTCCACGAGCTCGCCGACGATCGTTCCCAAGCCCGCGCGTGCGTCGCGAAGCGTCAGCCCGGCCCAGCCGGCGAGGTCGAGCGGGGTCGCCGGGCCGTGTCCCGCCAGGTAGCGGCGAGCGAGCTCGGCGAGCGCGGTGGCCCGTTTCGAGCCCGAGCCAGGCGACGACGAGCGACCTTTCCAGGCCCAGGGCTCGATCGACGCCGGCGGCGGTGCGTCGCTCGCTGCGCGCCGCAGGGCCAGACGCGCGGCGCGCAGATCCTGCGCCCGTACCCGCAAGGAGCCGCCGAACGACCTGCGCCGCCGTCGCTGCCCCAGGCGCGGGGCAGCTGCGCTTCCGCGCGGCGCCTGCGGAGCCGGGATGCTCCCGGATCGTCGCGAGCCACGGACCCGTTCACGACCCGCAGGAATCGGTGGCGAAAGACGCGGCGATCAGATCGTCAGGGAGGCCACGTCGCGGTGGAGCTCGAGCAGCGGCGCCACCGCCTCGGGCGGCCTGCGACCGAAGCCGCACTCCGTGCCGACGCCGAAGTGCTTCACGATCTGGCGGGCCGTCTCGATCCGCTGCCGCGTTCCGGCGAGGCCGTCGGTGAGGTGGATCAGACCGAGGTACAGCTCGGTCTCCGCTCCAAGCGCGAGGTCGCCGAGCGGCTCGAAGTAGGTGCGGTCGGTACGATCGCGCGGAACGGGGAGGTGGATCCAGTCGACCGGTCGCGAGATGGTGGCGCAGAGCGCGTTCGCGATCGCGGAGAGGACGCCTGCGTCCTTCGGCTGCATGAAGTGCGCGTGCTTGAAGTCGCCGTAGCAGAGGTGGAACCCGACCTCGACGTCGCTCGGAATCGTCTCCGCGACGCGCACCAGGCGCTCGATCACGCCGGCTCGCGGGTCCGGGAAGTACGCGGCGTAGAAGCCCTCCCAGACGCCGACGTCCTGACAGACGTCCCACTGAATCGCGAGCTCGTCCTGGGGCACGGCTGCGACGATCTCCGCGACCTCGTCGAGCAAGCGCTCGGTGAAGGGGCCCTCGACCGCGGCGCTCGAGCTCTTCTCGACGAGCACGACCATCGGGGCGATCGGGCTCGGGATGCAAACCTGGAAACGCATGTGCTCCGGGATCGCCCCCTCCGCCTTGAGCCCGGCGAAGACGGCGTACGACTCCTTCGCGTAGTCGGCGTAGCCGATGCGCCCGAAGGTGAGCTCGGCGGGGTCGGCGACGAGGCGCGCCTGCTTCCAGGGGGTGTAGTTGCCCTCGGGAGGATCGACGAGCTCGAGCCCGGGGGTGCGCTCGTACAGAGGAGCCGTCCAGCTGTTCCAGCGCCAGCGAATGCCGGTCTCGCCGTCGGGAAGCCGCCGGAGATGCCCGCCGAGGGCGGACGCCGCCGCCCGGAACACGTCCTCCGCCGTCTCCAGCGGGACGCTGCCGACGAGGTGAACCCCGTCGGGGCGCCAGCCGTCTCTGGTTGTCGTCGATCTCGGCGTCATGGGTGCGACCGCAGCGAGCGAGCCGGGAGTTTACAGTAACCAGAACCGCATTCTGCATGGAGGATTCCTCGTGTCGAACACGGACACCGTCACCCTGGCCGGGCGCACGTATCGGCTCATCGATCTCAGCGATCGTCTGAGCAACGGGACCTCGGCCTTCGAGCCCAACCCGCACCGGATCGAGTACGTCGACCACGTGAGCTCGGCGCGCGACCTCCCGCGCATCGCCGGCGAGGGCATCGGCTGGCCCGGCGGCATGGGCGGAGCCGTCGAGAACGTGACGCTGTCGACGCACAGCGGCACGCACGTGGACGCGCCGTACCACTACGGGCCGGAGTCCGGCGGCCGGCCCGCCCGGACGATCGACGAGATCCCCCTCGGCTGGCTGTTCGGCGACGCCTTCGTCCTGGACATGACGCACAAGCACGCCGGGGACGGGATCGCCGAGGACGACGTTCGCGCCGAGCTCGACCGCATCGGCTACGAGGTCAAGGAATACGACATCGCCCTGGTCCGCACCGACACGTCCGAGCGTTTCCGCAGCGCCGGCTACCAGAACGCCCATCCGGGCCTGCGGCGGTCGGCGACCGAGTGGCTCGTGCGCCGGGGCGTGCGGCTGATCGGCATCGACGCATGGGGCATCGACCGGCCCTTCGACGTGATGGTCTCGGAGCTCAAGGCCGGCGACTCCGACCAGTTCTGGGAGTCCCACTTCTTCGGCAAGGAGATGGAGTACTGCCAGATCGAGAAGCTGAGCAACCTCGCCGCGATCCCGGTGGCCCACGGGTTCCAGGTCGCGGCGTTCCCGGTGAAGCTCGCGCGCGCGAGCGGGGCCTGGGCTCGCGTGGTCGCGTTCGTGCCCGTCTAGCCGCACGCGCGCCCTCGATGCTCGCAACCGAGTTCGACTTCTACGCCCCCACCGACGTCGCCGAAGCCCTGCGCCTCCTCGACCAGCGGGGAGCCTCGGCCAAGGTGCTCGCCGGCGGCATGAGCCTCGTGCCGCTCATGAACCTTGGCACGGCGCGTCCGCGCGCCGTCGTGTCGCTCGCCCGGATCGCGGATCTGCGTACGGTCGCCGACAGGGGCGACGCGCTTCGGATCGGCGCACTGACGACGCATGCCGACCTGGCGGCCGACGAGCTCGTGCGCGAGCGCTGCCGCGTGCTCGCGAACACAGCGGGGATCCTCGCCGACGTTCAGGTGCGCAACCGCGGCACGATCGGCGGCAGCCTCGCCCACGCCCACCCTGGAGCCGATTACGCGACGCTGCTGTCGGCTCTCGGAGGCGAAGCCGTCGTACGCAGCCTCGACGGCGAGCGGACGGTGAGCGTCCGCGAGCTCGCGCTGGGAGCGTGGGAGACGGTGCTCGCCCCGACCGAGCTCATCGTCGCCGTACGGGTGCCGAAGACGCCGCCTGGGAGCGCGGCGTACATCCGCTGCGCGCGGGTACAGGGCACCTACCCGACCGTGAACGCTGCCGCGCTCGTCCAGGAGGACGGAGCAACGGTCGCGATCGGCGGCGCGCTTCGCCGTCCCGCGGTGGTCCAGTCGCCGATCAGCCTCGGCCACGCGCCCACCGACGCCGCTCTCGACGCCCTCGCGGAGGCGGCCCTGGAGGCCTGCCGCGACGCCTACGAGGATTCCGTGGCGACGGCCGACTACCGGCGCGCCATGGCGGGCGTGTTCTCCCGCCGGGCCGTCCAGCTCGCGCTCGCGAGCCCTTCTGCCGCGAGGCAGGCGTGAGCGTGGAGCTTCCGCTCTCGCTCACGGTCAACGGGCGCGAGCACGAGCTCGTGGTCGATACGCGCCTGACGCTCGCATCCCTCCTGCGCGACCGGCTCTCCCTGACTGGAACCCACATCGGCTGCGCGACCGGAAGCTGCGGAGCGTGCACCGTCGAGCTCGACGGCAGCTCCGTCAAGTCGTGCTGCGTGCTCGCGGTCGAGGCCGACGGCCGCTCGGTGCGCTCGATCGAGGCCCTGAGCGACGATCCCGACCGCCTGCACCCGATCCAGCGGGCGTTCGTCGAGCGACACGGGCTGCAATGCGGATTCTGTACGCCCGGGATGGTCATGTCGACGCTGGCGCTCCTCCAGAGCAATCCCGATCCGACCGACGACGACATCCGCCGCGCGCTCGCCGGCAATCTGTGCCGCTGTACCGGCTACCAGCTCATCGTCGACTCCGTCCATGCGGCCGCTGCCGCGACGGCGCGGGACGCCGCCGTCGCCGGCCCCTGACGAGCATGGCGTTCGTCGGCAAGCCCGTGCCTGGCCTGAACAACGCTCTCCTCGCGGCCGGTGCGGGGACGTTCGTCGGCGACCTTCCGCTCCCCGGCGGCTTGACGATGGCCGTCCTGCGCAGCCCCCACCCACACGCGCGGCTCACGACTCTTCGCGTGACGGCTGCGGAGGCGTTGCCGGGCGTCGTCCACGTCGTCACGGGAGCCGAAATCCGCGAACGGACGAACCCGATCCCGCCTTCGGGGCTCGCCTTCAAGGAGACGACGTGCTACGCGCTCGCGGGCGAGCGCGTCCGCTACGTGGGCGAGCCCGTCGCCGCGGTCGTCGCCGAGGACGCGTTCGCCGCGCACGCGGCGCTCGAGCTCGTCGAGACGGAGTACGAGCCGCTCCCCGCCGTCACCGACGCGCAGGCTGCGCTCGCGCCGGCTGCCGCGCTCGTCGAGCCGCCCTGGGGCGACAACGTGCTCGTCGAGCAGCGTCTGAGCGCCGGCGAGGTCGAGCGCGCGTTTGCGGAGTCGGCCGGCACGGCAAGCGGGTCGCTCGCGACGACGCGCGTCCTCGCCGCTCCGCTCGAGCCACGCGGCGCTGCGGCGTCCTGGGAGCCGCACCGGCGGCTGCTCACCTGCTGGTCGTCCACCCAGACCCCGCACACGCTGCGCCACCACCTGGCGTCTGCGCTCGGGGCGCCCGAGTCGGAGCTTCGGCTGATCCAGCCGCAGGTCGGCGGCGCGTTCGGAGGCAAGCTCCCCACGTACCCGGAGGACGTGCTCGTCTGCTACTTGGCGAGGCGGCTCGGCCGGCCGGTGCGGTGGATCGAGGAGCGCCACGAGCATCTCAGGGCGGCCGGCCACTCACGCGACATCCGCTGCGACTACGAGGCCGCGTACCTGGCCGACGGCACGGTGACCGGCCTGCGCGTGCGCCTCCTCGCGGACGTCGGCGCCCCGGCGACGCTCGTCGGCTGGCTGATGTCGCTCGTGACCTGGAGCTGCATCCCGGGCCCGTACAGGATCGGGAACGTCGAGACGGAGCTGCGCGCGGTCGTGACGAACAAGTCTCCCTGGCAGGCCTACCGCGGCTTCGGCAAGGACTCGGCGGCGTTCTTCCTCGACCGCATCATGGAGCACGTCGCCCGCGCGACCGGGCTTCCGAGCGCAGAGGTGCGACTGCGCAACTTCATCCAGAAAGACGAGTTTCCCTTCACCCAGGTGAACGGCGTCGTGCTCGACAGCGGCGACTACGCCGGCACGCTGAGGACGGCGCTCGACCTCGTCGACGAGGAAGCCTTCCGGAAGCGGCAGGCGAAGGCACGCGAGCAGGGTCGCTTCATCGGCCTCGGCCTCGGGCAGGAGCTGACGCCCGAAGGGGTCGGAGAGCCGGGGAGCCTGGCAGGCGCCCGGGACACGACCCACGTCCGGGTAGGGCCGGGCGGCGACGTCGTCGTCCTGACCGGCGTCACCTCACCCGGAAGCGGGAACGAGACGGGCATCGCCCAGATCGTCGCCGACTCGCTCGGGTGCGAGCTCTCACGCGTGCGCGTCGTCCAGGGCGACACGGAGACGTGCCCGTTCGGCTCTGGGAACTTCAGCTCCCGCAGCCTGATGCTGGGCGGCTCGGCGGCCATGCTCGCCGCCCGGGACCTGCGCGACAAGCTGCGCACGGTCGCGGCGAGCATGCTCGAGGTCTCCCCGGAGGACGTAGAGGCCGAGGACGGGACGCTGTTCGTACGTGGATCGAGAGGCCGCGCCGTCGCCTTCGACGACGTCGTGGCGCAGGTGTACCTGCACCCGCACGGCGAGCACATGGAAGGGGTCGAGCCGAGCCTCGAGGCGACTCGCAGCTTCAAGATCGGCAACGTCTACCACCAGCCCGAGAGGAACGGGCGCTTCAACCTCTACCCGACGTGGTCGAACGCAAGCGCGGCCTGCGAGGTCGAGGTCGACCCGGAGACCGGCGTCGTCCGCGTGCTGCGCTACGTCCTCGTCCACGACAGCGGCCGGATCGTCAACCCGCTGCTGGCTGCGGGCCAGCTGCACGGGGCCATCACCCAGGGGATCGGCGCCGCCCTGTACGAGTTCGTGGCCTACGACGAGGCGGGACGTCCGCTCCCGGAGTCGCTCATGGACTACACCCTGCCCACCGCGAGCGAATGGGTTCGGCTCGAGATCGTCCATCACGACACCCCTTCCCCGTTCACGCCGCTCGGAACGAAGGGGGTGGGCGAGTCGGGGATCAGCGCGCCGACGGGGGCGATCGCGGCGGCGATCGAGGACGCGCTGCCGCACCTCGACCTGCAGCTGACCCAGATCCCGTTCACGCCCTCCCGCGTCTGGACGGCGATCCAGCAGGCGGCGCCCCGGAAACGCGCTTGAGTCGAGCTCCTACGCTGACCTCATGACCTATCGCGAGCACGACCCCGCGCCGGACCTCGCTCGGCTCGTCGTGTGCGCGTGGGAGCGCAGGACAGCTGCGCGGAACGCCCGAGAGCCGCGTGCTACCGGACGGCTGCGTCGACCTCGTCCTCACGGGCGACGAGATCAGGGACGCCCGCGTCCCGCTGGCGCAGCTGTGGGGACGGCGCGCGGCCGGTGCTGGGTGGGCGGCCGAGGGCGCTCCCGACCCGGGGGCCCCGGCGGCAGGGGCTCGAGGATGCGATCAGGCCCCGGGCGCTCGACGCGCATCCGGTCGCCCTCGTCCTGGCGGCCATCCCGCTCCTCGGGAGGCCGGGGACTCGCCTGGCCGATGCCTGCAGGGAGCTCGCGATCAGCGAGCGTCAGCTCCGGCGCCGGTTCCAGGACTCGGTCGGGTAGGGGCCGAAGACGCTCGACCCCGTGCTGCGCTTCCGCCGGTTCCTGCGCCGCTCTCGCCGGCTACTCGCGGGCGAGGAGACGCTCGCCGGCTGCGCGGTCAAGCTCGGGTACGCCGACCAGGCATGGGAGGGGAATCGACAAGGCGACTCGAAGGAGGTCTCCGTTGCTCCCTACACGCCTGAACGTATCCCGGGCGCCGACCCGTGACCTGAGCCCCCCGTCGTGGTCGCGAGCCGCCACGCCGAGCCGCGACGCCTTGCGCGGCTCCCGCCGCCGCGCGGATGATAGGACGCCCTGAAACGCGACCCGGGAGGGGAGGATGCAGAGCGAGCGCGAGGATCGGCAGGCGATCCGCGACGTGATCGAGAACTGGGCCGTCTGGCGGGACGCCGGCGACTGGGACCGGTTCCGCACCGTCTGGCACGAGGACGGGCGCATGATGGCCACCTGGTTCCAGGGTCCGGCCGCGGAGTTCATCCAGGTAAGCCGGGAGGGATTCGACCGCGGCGTCAGCATCCTCCACTTCCTCGGAGGCACCTCGGTCGACGTCGCCGGAGCCCGAGCGATCGCGCAGACGAAGATGACCATCTCCCAGCGGGGCCTTGTCCACGACGTCGTGTGCGACGTCGTCTGCACCGGTCGCTTCTACGACTTCCTCGAGCAGCGGGACGGTCGCTGGGGGATCGTCCTGCGCCAGCCCATCTACGAGAAGGATCGACTCGATCCCGTGGATCCGGCGGCCTCGCTCACCCTCGACCCGGCGCTGCTCGAGCGCTTCCCGCACGGGTACCGGCACCTCGCGTACCTCCAGACCCAGCTCGGCTTCTCGGTCAAGCCGGACATGCCCGGGCTCACCGGGAGCGCGGTCGAGGCGCTCTACGCGCGCGGCGCGGAGTGGCTTCGCGGCGGCGCCCTGTGACCCTGCCTTCCGTGTGACAGAATGCGATTCTGGAAGAGACGACGGCGAGCCCCCAATGAGCGCGCAGACGATTCGAGAGCCCAAGCACCCCATCGGCTCGGTCGACAACGCGCTCAAGCTGCTGCTCATGTTCCGCGACCGGCCGAGGATCCGTGTCTCCGAGGCGAGCGAGGCGCTCGGTGTCGGGCGGTCGACCGGTCACCGCCTGATGGCGATGCTCGAGTATCACGGGTTCGTCGAGCAGGACCCGCAGACGAAGGCGTACGCATCCGGGCCCGCGCTCCGGGAGATCGGGCTGCGGGTGGTGCGCCAGATGGACGTGCGCGCTCATGTCCGTCCCTACCTCGAGCAGCTTGCCCGCGCCGTGGACGAGACGGTGCACCTCGTCGTGCTCGACGGCAACCAGATCCTCTTCCTGGACGGCATCGAGTCCACGAGAACGGTCCGGACCGGGCTGCGCGTGGGGATCTCGCGCCCTGCGCACTGCACCTCGGCCGGCAGGGTGCTGCTCGCCGACCTGCCGCCCGGCAGGCTGCGCGAGCTCTATCCGTCGCCTCGGCTCGCTCCTTGCACCCTGCGCTCGGTGAAGACGCGCGCCGCGCTCGAGCGCCAGCTCGCCGAGATCCGAGAGACCGGCTACTGGCTCAACGTCGGCGAGAGCGAGCCCGACCTCGCGGCGGTGGCGATGGCCGTGCGCGACGCCCAGGGCCGCGCCCGCGCCGCGATCGGCATCTCGGTCCCGCTGGCGCGCTTCGACGACGCGTACGCCGAGGCGCTGGTCGCGCCGCTGCACGAGACGGTGCTGGCTGCGAGCGGGGGGCTGGCCTGACTCGATCGCGGCCCGACGGCCTCACGGGCCACGTGAGCCCGGATGTGCGCCCGGACGATCCGCGCCAGCTCCTCGACGGTGCGCAGCTCCCCGCGGCCGATGTTGTAGAGCGAGTGCCTCTCGAGCTTGCCGGGCCCGTAGATGGTCGCGAACCGCAGCGCCACGAACTCGGGTCCGCCCGTCTTCCGGTGGGTGCGCCCGAGCCCCTCGCAGAAGAGCTTCGTATGGTCGTAGAGGGCGGCGGGAACGCACGGGCTCTCCTCGTCGAGCGGCTCGTAGATGGGATGTCCGTGCCGTCCGCGGGCACGACCCCGTAGACGCCGTTCGAGCTCGCGAACACGAACCGGGACACCCCCCGGCGCCGGCTCTCCTCGAGGAGCGCCGCGGTCGCGCCGGCGTTCACCTCGAACGCGAGGTGGGGGCGCTCCTCCGCGTACCTCGGCATGACGGCCGCGAGGGGGATCACGACGTCGGGTCGGAATTCCGCGAGCGTGCTGCGCATCCCCTCGCGCTGGTCAAGTCCAGCATCTCGAACGGAACGCGGCCCTCGAGGTCGGAGGCGAGGCGCGCTCGCCGACGACGTCCGTCGCGAGGACCTCGGCTCCGCGCTCGAGCAGCAGGCGCACGACCCACGGGCCGACCACCCCGAGCGCACTGTTACGAGAATCCGAGGCGCTGGCATGGATCCTCAGAGGACCCGCAGCACGCGCTCCCACTCCTCGCGCGACAGCTGCTCGAACGGTCCCATGCGGATCGTCGAGAAGACGGCCGCGTGTTGACGAGCACGTCGATCCGTCCGAAGCGCTCGACCGTCCGCTGCGTCATGGAGGAGACGGACGCGGGCTCGGCGACGTCCACGCCGAACGCCTCGGCGCTGCCGCCCGCCGCGGCGATCTCCGCAGCGACGGCGACCGCGTTCTCTTCGTTCAGATCGGCGATCGCCACCTGGCTCCTTCGGACGCGAACCGCTTCGCGAGCTCGCGCCCGATCCCCTGGCCAGCGCTCGTGATCGCCGCGGCCTTGCCCGGAGCCGCATCCCGCTCGCGCCAGGCGAGCCGCCCGCGCGAGGGGCTTCAGCACGCGTGCTCGGGTCGGCCCATCGCGAAAAGGAGCATACTCAGCGGTCACGATGCTAGTCCGGCCCACAGAGCTCGCGATGGTCGTCGACGGGGCAGCGTCGGAGTCGGCAACCGGCCGGCGGTTCGAGACCGTCGACCCGACGCATGGGACCGTCTGGGCCACGCTGCCCGACGCCGGCGGCGAGGATGTCGATCGCGCCGTCGAGGCGGCGCGGCGAGCGCTGGGCGGCCCGTGGTCTGCGATGACTCCCAGCCAGCGCGGGGAGGCGCTCTTCCGGCTCGCGGCTCTCGTCGAGGAGCACGCCGACACGTTTGCCGAGATCGAGACACGCGAGAACGGGAAGCTGCTCCGGGAAACCCGCGGTCAGCTGGGCGGGCTCGCCAAGTGGTACCGGTTCTACGGGGGCCTCGCGGACAAGATCGACGGTCGGGTGCCGGCGATGGACTTCCCGACCGTGTTCTCCTACGTCCTGCGGGCGCCGGTCGGGGTGGTCGCGGCGATCGTGCCGTGGAACTCCCCGCTGCTGCTCACGACGTGCAAGCTGGCACCCGCGCTCGCGGCGGGGAACACGGTCGTCGTCAAGCCGAGCGAGGTCGCGTCCGCGTCCGTGGTCGAGTTCGCATCGCTCCTGCCCGAGGCGGGGCTGCCTCCGGGCGTCGTCAACGTCGTGACCGGCCTCGGCCCGGATTCCGGCGCCGCCCTCGTCTCGCATCCCGGGGTCGACCGCATCACCTTCACGGGAGGGCCTTCGACGGCGCGGTCGATCAGCGAGCAGGCGGCTGAGAACCTCACTCCCACGTCCTTCGAGCTCGGCGGGAAGTCGGCGAATATCGTCTTCGAGGACGCCGACCTCGAGGCCGCCGCCGCAGGCGCTCTCGCCGGCATCTTCGCGGCCGCCGGCCAGACCTGCATCGCAGGATCGCGACTGCTCGTTCACGGCTCCCTCTACGACGACCTCCTCGAGCGTCTGGTGGAGCGAACGGCGACGATCGAGATCGGCGATCCGCTCGACCCGTCGACGCAGATGGGCCCGCTCGCGACGCGCGCGCACCTCGAGCGCGTCGCCTCCTACGTCGAGCAGGCGGTCGCCGACGGCGCCACGGTCGCTGCCGGCGGAGCGCGCCCCGCCGAGGGATCGGTTCCCGGCGGGTTCTTCTTCGAGCCGACGATCCTCGTCGACGTCGATCCCTCGATGCGCATCGCGCAGGAGGAGGTCTTCGGACCCGTCCTCGTGGTGATGCCCTTCGCGGACGAGGACGAGGCGATCGCGATCGCGAACGGCACGCGCTACAGCCTGGCCGCCGGCGTATGGACCTCCGACGTCAAGCGAGCCCATCGGCTCGCCCGCCGCCTGGTCGCCGGAACCGTGTGGGTCAACATGTACCGGGCGATGTCGGCGCTCGTTCCTCACGGGGGGTCCGGGCTGAGCGGCCACGGGCGCGAGAACGGCCTGGAGGCCCTCGAGGAGTTCACGAAGCCGAAGAGCGTCTGGCTCGAGCTCGGCGACGCGATCCAGGACCCGTTCGTTGGGCGCACGAAGTAGCGCCCTCGCGGCCTCCTCTCCCGCCTACTCGTTTCCGTGCGACCGGTACACGGAGTGCCGAAGCGTGCCGACACCCTCGATCGCGATCTCGACGACGTCGCCGTCCTCCAGGGTGACCTCGTCGGGCGGCACGAGGCCCGTGCCGGTCAGGAGCACGGCGCCGTAGGGATGCGAGAGCTCGCGGAAGAGGTAGGAGACGAGCTCCTCGAACCGCCGCCGCATCGACGCGGTCGAGGTCTCGCCGCTGAAGACCTCCTCCCCGGCGCGCTGGATCGTGAGCACGATCCGCGCCTCGCGAACCATGTCGCCGACGTCCCGGGCGAGCGCGATGGTGTCCGAGAGCCCGAGCGAGTCGTCGTAGATCTTCGCCTGCGCCAGGTAGAGGGGATTCTCCCCCTCGATGGAGCGCGAGGAGACGTCGTCGGCCACGAGGTACCCGGCGATCTCTCCCCGGGCTGTCAGGACGAGCGCGAGCTCGGGCTCGGGGACGTCCCAGGTCGAGTCGGCCCTGATGCGCAGGGGAGCGCCCGGCGGCGGCACCCTCCAGCCCGCGGCCTTGAGGAAGAGCTCCGGCCGCTCGGCCTCGAAGGCGAGGTCGTAGACGCTCTCGACGACGGCCTCCTCGACGCGCGCCTGGCGTGAGCGCTCGTACGTCACGCCCGACGCCCAGACCTCCTGAAAGTCGACGGGCGGGAGCGTCTGCGCGGGTCCCGCGAGCGGCGGGCGGGCGAGCGAGCGGTCGACGGCCATGAAGAGCTCGTCGCGTCCCGCCCCGAGGAGCTCGGCGAGCGTGCCGGCAAGCGGATGCAGCCCGCTCGGGGCGGCGAAGACGAGGAGGTCGCGGCCGTCGCCCCTGACGCGCCTGAGCCCGCTCACGGGCCGACCGTGACCCCGGAGCTCGACCCGGAGGCCGTCTCCGGAAGGTAAGCGAGCGCGCGACGGCCGGCGCCGGGGCGAACGTGCGCTCGAGCGGCTTCACAGATCGCGCTGGTCATCGGCATGCGTGGGAACGCTGGCAGAGCCGCGAAGCCGAGTCAAGAACGGGCCGTCGCAAACCCCCGAGGCGCATGCGAGCTCCCGCGACGGGGAGGCATAGCATGAGCGGCCTGATCGAGATCGTCTCCCACGTCGACTTCGCCCTGCTCCACCCGACCGGAGAGCACCCCGAGAGGCCCGAGCGCCTCCGGATGCTCCACGACGAGTTCCCCCGCTTCGTCGAGGCGTCGCCGGTCGCCCTCGACGCGGTGACGGCGTGCCACGATCCGGAGTACGTCGAGGCCCTGCGGGCCCTGTCCGAGAGCGGCCGGACGGGCTACCTGGATCCCGACACGATCTGCACTCCCTCGAGCTTTCGCGTCGCGCTCCTGGCAGCGGGAGCCGCGACCGAGGCGGCCAGCCGCAACGGCTTCGCGCTCGTCCGCCCTCCCGGGCACCACGCGCTCCCGGGGCGAGCCATGGGCTTCTGTCTGCTGAACAACGTCGTCATCGCGGCCCGCTTCGCCCAGCTCGAGCTCGAGGTCCGCCGGGTGGCCATCCTCGACTGGGACGTTCACCACGGGAACGGCACGCAGGAAATGGTCTGGGACGACGCCTCCGTGCTCTTCGTCTCCCTGCACCGCTGGCCCTTCTACCCCGGCACGGGCGGGCCGAGCGAGCAGAACGAGACGACGCTCAACGTCCCGCTGCCAGCAGGCGCGGGCGACGCCGAGTACCTCGAGGCGATGGAGCACGTCGTCGAGCCGGCCGTCGGTCGGTTCGAGCCCGAGCTGCTGCTCGTCTCAGCGGGCTACGACGCCGCGGCAGGTGATCCTCTCGGCGGCATGCTCGTGACCGCCGACGGCTTTCGCGAGCTTGCCCGGCGCGCGCGCGGGCTCTGCGCGCGCGTCGCCCTCGTGCTCGAGGGTGGATACAACCTCGATACGCTGCCGGGGCTCGTGCGTGGCACCATCGAGGGATTGGAGGCCGGATGAGAGGAAGGGCGCACCGAGCTCCTTCGGAGCGGGAGAGACCCGTCCGGCGCGGGAGCGCCCGGGATGCCACGACGCGCGGACCGTGCAGACGGGCCTCGCGATCGTCATGACCGCCGTCACCGAGGGGACGTTCCAGTCCGCCGTCGTCGAGCGCTCGCGCGAGCTTCCGGTCATCGTCGACTTCTGGGCCGACTGGTGTGCTCCCTGCAAGGCGCTCGCTCCGGTGCTCGAGCAGGAGATCGCCGCCCGCGAGGGCGGAGTCGAGCTCGCAAAGGTCGACATCGACGCCAACCCCGGCCTCGCCGAGGCCTACGGGATTCGCAGCATCCCCGCGGTGAAGGCCTTCCGCGACGGCCGCGTCGTCGACGAGTTCGTCGGCGTGCTCTCGGCGCAGAGCGTGGCCGACTTCCTCGACCGCGTGCTCGGCCCGTCGAGCGGCGCACGGCTGCTCGAGGAGCTCTCCGGCACCGGAGAGTTCCCCGAGATCCTCGGTCCGCTCGCCGAGGGCGACTACGAGCGCGCTCTCGAGTGGCTCCTCGCCCAGGCGGCCGAAGCGGATCAGCCGACCCGAGACCGGATCCGCGAGGTCATGGTCGCGATCTTCGGGGAGCTCGGTCAGGATCACCCGGTGGCCGCGAGCTACCGGCGCCGCCTCGCGACGACGCTGTACTGATCCGCCTCGCTCCGCCCGCCCTCGCGAGGACCTCCGCGGATCTGTTGCGCTTTCGTTGCCGCCATCGGCGGAAAAGGCCGATGGCAGGAAGCCGCACGCTCCCTAGAGTCATTCCGAGAAGCGCGCAGCCCGCGCCCGCCGCGCACGATGGGAGGTGACGATGCGTGTTCAAGGAGTTGACGCGAGAGCTGCTCGACCTGCGCGTGACGGAGAAGGGCTACGGGAACGCCCTGTACGCGCTGTGGCTCTCGAAAACCGGAGGTTCCTCCGCGAGTAGCAGCGCGTGCTGCTGCACCTTCATCGTCAGCTGGTAGCCGGGAGCGGGCCGTGGCGTGCGGCGACACCCGCTCGCGCCGCGGCCCGCGCGTCCTCGTATCGGGAGAACGAGAGCTATGGAGACGACACTGCCCACGCGACCGATGTTGAAGCCCTGGTACCGGCTTGCCTGGGCTGACGGGCGCGGGGTGCTCGAGTACGCCGGGAGCGCCGTCGTGCTGGAGGGACGAGCGATCGAGCGTCTCGTGCCGGCGCTGCTCCCCCTCCTCGACGGCACGCGCACCCTCAGCGAGGTCGCCGCCTACCTCGGCGAGCCGGCCGCCCCAGCGGTGGAGCAGGCCGTGAGCGCTCTCGTGCGCGCCGGGGTCGTCACCGAGGGTCCAGCCGTGCGGGATCTGCCGAGGTCCGCCGCCGCGACGGCCGAGCTGCTCGCCGCGTTCGCGCCGGCCGGCGACGCACCCGCCGCGGTCGCATCCGGCATCCGCTCGCGGCGCATCGGAGTCACCGGCGAGGGTCCGCTCGCGGAGGAGGTTGCGCGCGTCGTCCGCCTCGCCGGCGTGGAGAGACTCGAGCGCGTCGATCCGGGCTCGATCCGCGATGGCGAGCATCGCCCCGATGCCGTCGTCGCCGCCCCGTCCCCCGCGCGGCTGAGAGACCTGGACGCGCTCAACGAGGTTGCGCTGGAGTTCGGCTTCGCGTGGCTGCCCGTGCTCCCCTTCGACGGCTGCGCTGCGATCGTCGGCCCGCTCTGCGTGCCGGGCGAGACCGCCTGCTACCGCTGCTATCGCCTCAGGCGCACCTCGACCTCGGGGATCCGCGACGAGCTCGCAGCGCTCGAGGACGTCCCGGCTCGGTACGGGACGGCCCCATTCGTGGCTGCGACGCTCGCGGGGCTCGGAGCGGCGCTCGCTCTCCGTTGGCTCGCCCTCCGCGACACGCAGCTCCCGGGCCGGCTGCTCGCCTTCGAGCTGTGTCCCGAGCCGAGGCTCTCGATGCACCACGCCTACCGAGTGCCGCGCTGCCCTGCGTGCTCGGGCCTCGAGCGGCTCGCCCCGCCCTCGCCCTGGTCGGAAGGCGAGCCGGCGTGAGCGGCGGCGTCCCCGGCGTCGCCGAGCGGGCGTCCTGGCTCGAGGACGTCCCGCCGACGCCGCTTGCGGAGTCGCTTCGCCGCCTCCGGAGTCTCGTTTCCGAGCACGTGGGGATCGTGCGGACCGTGCACACGAACCTCGCGACGGCGGACGACGCGCCGCTCGCGAGCATCTCCGCGCAGCTGGCGGACGCGCGCGACCTCGTCGGCGCCGACGTGGACGCGAGGGCGGTCGCGTGGTCGCCGGACCGCGAGACGTCCCTGGCGGCGGCTCTCGGAGAGGCGGCAGAGCGCTACTCGGCGAGCCTAGTACCGGACGAGGGGGTCGTGCTCTCGAGCGCGGACGAGCTCGGCGCGGAGGCCGCCGAGCCCGAGCGCTTCGCGCTCTTTCGCGAGGACCAGTACGCGGCGCCCGACTTCGCGCCCGTGCCCTTCCTCGGCTCGACCCGGGTCCGGTGGGTTCGCGGGGCGGCGCTCCCGAGCGGCGCGCCTGCATGGCTGCCGGTGCAGCTCGTGTACCTCACCGCGTTGCCGCCCGCCCCGGGAGAAGCCCTGATCGGGTACACGACCAGCAGCGGCCTCGCGTGCGCGCCCACCTTCGGCGAGGCGCTCGAGCGCGCCCTGCTCGAGCTCGTGGAGCGCGACGCATTCGTCCTCACGTGGACGAACAGGCTGAGCCTGCCCAGGCTCGAGATCGGGGGGTGCGCCGGCGCCGAAGCCTTCCTCGGCCGCTACGTCGAGCCGACGGGCCTCGCGGTGTCCGCCGTCGATCTGAGCGTCTTCCACGGCGTGCCGACCGTCCTTGCGCTGGTGCGCAGCGCCCGTGCGGACGACGTTGCGCTCGCAGTCGGAGCCGCGGCCGTACGCTGCGCGCCGACCGCGTGGCGACGTGCCGTTGCCGAGGCCTTCGCCGGTCGAGCGTGGGCGCGCCTCGTTCGACGCGAGCAGCCCGAGCGCACCTACGAGCCTCCGTTCCTCGACGTCGTCGACTTCGAGGACCACGTCCACCTCTACGCGCAGCCCCAGCACGCGGTGTACGCGGACTTCCTCGACTCGTCGAGCCGCACGCGGCCGCTCTCGGCCGTGCCCGACCTCGAGGGCCAGGGCGTCCGCGACCGCGTCGCGGCGCTCCTCGCGCGGCTCGAACGGAGCGGAGCGCGCGCGTACGTCGTCGACGTCACGGCGCCCGACGTGCGCGACGCCGGCCTGGTCGTCGTGAAGGTCGTCGCGCCGGAGCTCTGCGCTCTCGACGTCTCGCATCACGGCCGCTTCCTCGGCGGCAGGCGGCTCTACGAGGCCGCCGCGACGCTCGGGCTGCGCCCCACGCCCCTCGCGTGGAGCGAGGTCAACCCGCATCCCCATCCCTTCCCCTGATGGCCTCGTCCCCGCTCACGCCCCGTGCGCTGAACACCGTCGTCTACGGGCACCACGGCCCCGAGCTCCTCGATCCCGCCGAGCTCTACCACGAGGCGTCGAAGACGTCTCGGAGCACGCTCGCCCGCGACACGCCGGGGCTTCCGCTCCTCGAGGCGGATCCGAGGCTGCAGGCGATCGTCGCGAGGGCGGTAAAGAGGCACACGCAGCGCCGGGCGATCGCGCTGCCCCCTCCCGCCCGGCTCGAGATCGGGATGGCGGACGCGCTCGAGCGTCGCCGTTCCGGGAGATCGTTCGGCGACGCGGCCGTTGCGATCGAGCACCTCGCGACGATCCTGCACGCCGGGTACGGCGCGGCGGCTCGCGACGGGATGCCGCGCAGGTCCGTTCCGTCGGGCGGAGCCCTCTACCCGCTCGAGCTCTACGTCATCGCGCTGTCCGTGACCGGCGTGACCGCCGGCCTCTACCACTACGACCCTCTTCGCCACGTCCTCGAGCAGCTCGAGTCGCGCGACCTGCGCGAGACCTTCCGACACGCGCTGCTCTATCCCGAGCTCGCCGACGCCGGCGTCGCCCTCGCCATCACGGCGATGTTCTGGCGCAGCCGGTTCAAGTACGGGCTCAGGGGCTACCGGTTCGCTCTGCTCGAAGCGGGCCACGTCATGCAGAACGTGCTCTTGACCTGCGCCGGCCTCGGACTGTGCTCGATCCCGGTAGGAGGCGTCTACGACCGCTCCGTCGAGCGGCTCCTGCGCGTGGACGGCGTGAACGAGTCGCTCGTGTACTGCGCGGCGCTCGGACCCGCGGGAGACCCTGCGTGAGCGTGCCCGCGCTCTGGACGCTCGTGCTCGCCGAGGCGGGCGCCGCGGCCTCCCTGCTCGCGCTCGCGGACCCGCCGGCGCCGCGGGCGCCGATACCCCCGGGGCCGGGGATCGCCCTCGGCGCTGCCGCCGGCCTCGTCCTCGTGACCGTGCTTGCGCGGCGGCCGCCCGTACCGCTGGTCGAGAGGCGGCGCGTCGTCCCCGTCTCTGCCATTGGCATCGCCCTCGTGATCGGCGCCGCGTTCGAGGAGACGATCTGGCGCTGGCTTCTCATCGGCGCGCTGTCGCCCGTGCTCGGCCCGGGCGTCGCGCTCGGGATCAGCACCGCCTCGTTCGCGATCGTGCACGCGCGCCAGGCCCCGCGGGCCTTCCTCGTCCATCTCCTCACCGGAGCGAGCTTCGGCGCGGTCTTCCTTGCGACGGGCTCGGTCGCCGCCGCGATCGTCGCCCATGCCGCGTACAACCTCGGGATCCTCGTCCTGACCGCGGCCGATCGCGCGCGCTGCTCCGCGGCGGCGCGCCCGGGGCCGGCCGGTCGTGCATGACCTGGGCGGCCGTCAGCCTGCGCGACGTCGTCAAGCGCTATCGCTCGGTGACGGCGCTCAGGGGAGTGTCCATCGACGTCCTGCCCGGCGAGGCCGTCGCCCTGCTCGGGCCGAACGGCGCCGGCAAGACGACGGCGATCCGAATCATGCTCGGCTTGCGCCGGCCGGACGCCGGGACGGCTCGGCTCTTCGGGCGAGACCCTCGTCTCCCGTCTGCCCGGCAGGCGGTGGGGGCGGCTCCCCAGGACCTCGAGTTCCCCGGGACGCTGCGGATCGCTGAGATCGTCGACTTCGCGCGCCGGCACTACGGCGATCCGCCGCCGCTGGACGAGCTCCTCGAGCGCTTCGGGCTCGAGAATCTCGCTCGGCGGCAAGCGGGAGGGCTGTCGAGCGGCCAGCGCCGGAGGCTCGCCGTCGCGCTCGCGTTCGCAGGACGCCCGAGCGCCGTCTTCCTCGACGAGCCGACCACGGGGCTCGACGTCGAGAGCCGTCGCGCCGTGTGGGCCGCCGTGGCCGGCTTCAACGCGGCCGGCGGGACCGTCGTCCTCACGACGCACGACCTCCAGGAGGCGGAAGCGCTCGCATCGCGGATCGCCGTCATCGCGGCGGGCCGTGTCGTGCGCGAGGGATCGGTGCCGGGGGTCGTCTCGTCGTTCGGCGCGACAGACCTGGAGCAGGCGCTCCTGTCGCTCGGTGAGCGCCGCAACCGATGAGGCTCGCGCTCCTCCACGCCAGGCTCGAGACGCTCGAGCTCGGACGCTATCCGAGCTTCTCCGTGCCGACGCTCGTCCTCCCTGCGCTGTTCTTCGTCCTCTTCGTCGTCCCGAGCGCCCCGCCCGGCGAGGCCCAGGAGCTCATGGCGTCGTTCATGGCGTTCGCGCTCCTGGGAGTCGCGTTCTTCCAGTTCGGCGTCGGCATCGCCGGCGAGCGCACGTCGGCCTGGGCCGTGTACCTCCGTACCCTGCCGTTCCCCGCGCGCGTTCACCTGGCCGGCAGGGTGCTGTCGGCGTTCGCCTTCGCGCTCGCGTCGGCGGTCGGCGTCGCCCTCGTCGCGACGGGCTTGACCGACGCTCGCCTCGATGCCGAGCAGTGGCTCGAGCTCCTCGGTGCCCTCCTCGCAGGGACGGTCCCGTTCGCGCTGCTCGGAATCGCGATCGGCTACTCGGCAAGCCCGAAGGGAGCGCTTCCCGTGGCGAACATCCTCTACCTCGGCCTCGCCTACCTCGGAGGCCTCTGGACGGGTCCCGGCCGCCTGCCAGACGCGCTCCAGGCAGTCTCGCGCGGGCTCCCGACGAGGCAGTGGGCGGACGTGGTGACCGCCGCCTCTTCCCGAGCGCCGCAGCCCCTCCTACCCTGGCTCGCGCTCGCCGGCTGGGCGGCGGCGTTCGGTCTCCTCGCAACGTGGGCGTACCGCCGCGACGAGGGCGTTCGCTACCGGTGAGCCGGGCCGTCAGCGAAGCTGCGCGGGAAGGCGGAAGTACACGTCCTCCCGCGTTAGCTCGACCTCCTCCCGCTCGCCATACCCGAGCTCCGCCAGGCGATCGGCGACGCGGTCCACGAGAAGGTCGGGCGAGGACGCACCCGCGGTGAGACCCACCGTCTCGTGACCGGTGAGCCAGGCAGGGTCGAGGCCCCTCTCGTCGTCCACGAGGAACGCGTCGGCCCCGCAGCTCCTGGCGACCTCGACGAGGCGGTTCGCGTTCGAGCTGGTCTTCGAGCCGACGACGAGCACGAGCGTCGCCTGCTCGCAGATCTTCTTCACGGCGTCCTGCCGATTCTGCGTCGCGTAGCAGATGTCGGCAGACGGAGGACCGACGAGGTCGGAGAAGCGGTCGCGCAGCGAATGCACCACATCGGCCGTGTCGTCGACCGAGAGGGTCGTCTGCGTGAGGTACGCCACCTGCTGGCCCTCGTCGACCTCGAGGCGGGCGGCGTCCTCGACCGTCTCGACCAAGACGATCGAATCGGGCGCCTCCCCCATCGTCCCGATCACCTCCTCGTGGCCCGCGTGACCGACGAGAGCGATCTTCAGACCCCGGCCTGCGTACCGGCGAGCCTCGGCGTGCACCTTCGACACGAGTGGGCACGTGGCGTCGATCACCTCGAGGTTGCGCCCCGCGCAGTTGCGGTAGACCTGGGGGGCGACACCGTGAGCGGACAGAACGACCAGCGCTCCCTCCGGCACTTCCTGCTCCGTCTCGACGAAGATGGCGCCGCGCGCCTCGAGGTCGCGGACCACATGCACGTTGTGCACGATCTGGTGGCGAACGTAGACGGGGGGCCCGTGCGTCTCCAGCAGCTTCTCGACGATGTCGATCGCGCGTACCACGCCCGCGCAGAAGCTCCGCGGCGCGGCGATGAGGACACGCCTGCTCACGTCCCGCCTCCGGCGAGCGCAGCCGCGGCCCGCTCAAGCGCGGAGAGCCCGCAGCGTGCGGCGCGGGCGGAGCGGATCGAGCGGATCGGCTCGCGGACGAACGCTGCCGCCGCCGCCCGCCAGGACACGCGCCCGTCGGGGGCCGAGGCCCGCGCCAGCCGGCCGAGCGGCACCGAAGGGCTGTCGGAGATCGCCCGCACGGCGCCTGCCAACCGCCCGCTGCGGGCGAGGGGAGCGCTCTCCATGTCGACGGCGACGGCGCCGGTCCGCTCCGCGAGGGCTGCACGCGCCTCGCGCGAGTCGACGACGCTCCTCGCCCCGCAGAGGACGGCCGGCTCGGCGTCAGGCACGGGCAGCGGATCCCCGCTCCAGAGCACGCCGCCGTCCTCGGTCACGATGCGCGTTGCGGTCAGCAGCGCACCCGGCTCGAGCCCTGGAACGAGTGCGCCGGCGAGGCCGAAGCTCGCG
>CAZCIJ010000006.1:0-24500 GCA_964498265.1 uncultured Gaiellales bacterium
CCTCGCTGCCGAACGCCACCAGAGGCACCTCACAGGCCCACATCTGCGCGTTCAACGAGAAGAGGAGTCCGTTATCGGAGCAACCGTAGCCGAGTGCCTCGAGCGCGAGAATCATCGTCGAAGGGCGTGCCGCCAACCCCCCGTACTCCTCGGGCACCGGAAGGCCCTGAACGCCGAACTCAGCGCACCTCCGCCATCCCTCCCAGGAAAACGTCCCGTCGGCATCGCGGCCAAGGAGATCAGCGTCGGAGAGGCTCTGGGCGAAACGAACCGCCTCATCCCGGTACAGCCGCTGTTCGTCGGTCAACTCGAGGCCGGTGCTCACGTCAGTGCCCACGCCGTTTCGGAGCGACCGGCGACAGTCCGACGGCTGCGCACGACCAGTACCGTCGGCTCGCTGGTTCCTCTCGATCTTGGTCTCATTTCCGTGCTCTCGCCCTGTCTGGTCCGCGTCAGATGAGCCGCGCTGAGCGTTCGTGAAGGCGTCTCCAGCGAAATCCCGTCTCAGAGGCGACCGTCATCGTCCCGGGAGTGCCTTGCACAAGCGTCGGCAGTCTCAGCCTAAGGCCCAAGCTAGCAGCGTGTAAAGGCTAGGGCGGCACTGGCTAGGGTTAGGGTGGCACTCTCCAGCGGCCGGTCTGTCCCGCCGGCTCAGCTCAGCTTCGATCTTCCTGAGGAAAGTCGCGGCGGCAGTCCACGAGCCGCGGAAGGCTCACGAGATTCGAGCCGTGCGTCGCCGGCCGCACTCGAGACTCCGATCCTTTCGAGTCGTGCCGACGCTTCCAGACCCCGAAGGTGGCTCCGCGCACCGTCTACCGCCAAGACTCGACGAACGGCCAGGCCGCCCGCGTGCCCAACGTCGCCCAAGCCGTGTCGGTACCGCCTGCGAGGAGGCGTCTCTTCACATGCGTGCGGAATTCCCCACACTTGGTCCAGTCTCGTGTATTCTGCTGTCTAACCCGGACGGGGGAGCCCCGGTCCCCCAGGTAGGGGAGAGTCGAGACAACCGTAGGAGGACAGCGTGGGAACGCGTTCTTCTGTGCTGGTCGATCAGCACCCGCTTTGGCTTGAAGCTGTCGAGCTCGTCGCGCGCCGCGCCGACGTCGACGTCCTTGGAAAGACCACCTCGCCCACGCTGGCGCTCGCGCTGCTCGAGGAGCAGCGGCCGGACATGCTCGTGACTGGAATCACGATGCCTCCTGGCGAGATGGACGGAGTCGCTCTCATTCGCAGGGCGCGCGAGCGCGTTCCCGGCTTGAAGGCGATCGTCCTCTCCATGTACGACGACCCAGAGCACATCGACGCGGCATTCGCGGCTGGAGCGTCCGCCTACGTCGTCAAGACCGCGCATCCCGAAGACGTCGCGTCGGCGATCCGCCAGGCGTTCCGGCATTCCGTCTTCATCGCCGGCGAGCGCGAGACATCGCTCCCTGTCCCCCCGGCTCCGATGCCGAGCGGTCCGCCGCTCACCCGCCGTGAGCTCGAGATTCTGCAGCTCGTCGCCGAGGGACACTCCAACGCGGAGCTGGCGAGGATGCTGTGGGTGACCGAGCAGACCGTGAAGTTCCACCTCTCGAACATCTATCGCAAGCTCAACGTCTCGAACCGGACCGAGGCGAGTCGCTGGGCGCAGATCCACGGTGTTCTCCCGCCCGCGCGCGCAGGTACGAGCGCGGCCTAGCCTCGCCGCGCTCAGCGGCCGACGAGGCTCATCGCTCGGTCGAACACCGCCAGCGCCTCACTCCGTTTCCGGCCTGGCGCGTCGTTCCACGCCTTCGGACTCTCGCCGGTCGCCGCGAGGAGAGCGAGATTCGCCTGCTGGAAGGCGGCGATCGCAACCTCCCGCTGCGGAATCAGGCGCCGCTGCTGCCCCCAGACCGCCGTCAACGCGCCGATGATCGACCAGGAGGTGGCGCGAGGACTCCACGGCACGACAGCGTTCTGCTCGACGTCTCGAGCGCTTGCTCCTTGAGACCACCCCCGCTCGACGTGCTGCCGCGCTCCGAGGAGCATCCCGATCGCGAGCGCGCGAGCGTCGTCATCAGCTAGTCGCCTGGCGCCAGACAGTCCCGTCGGCATCGCCACCCTGAATGTAGAGATCCCGTCGGACAGGGGCTCACCCTGCGGCGAGACGAAGCTCGGTGCCCTGCCTGTCGCCGCGGAACCGGTTCAAGTCGTTCTCGAGTTGGTCACGGGCGGCCGCGAGTCGTCGCGGCCCGCGAGGAAAGACCTCGAGCTCGTCGGTGCCCACCTGGACCGCCGCGTACCCCAGCCGCAGCAGGAATCCTTGCAGCGCCCCGACCGCTTGCGGATCGTCGACGGAGACGAGGAAGGACAGCGGCTCCCGCGCGCGTTCGAACCTGGGCATGCTCCGAGCGTCGGCCGAAGCCGGCCTCCTCGCGACCCCAGGACGGGTGATACGGGGTGCGCGAGCCAGCGCTTCTCGTGGCTGCGCCTAACGGCGAGAGACCAGCCAGCCGACTATCTTCGCGAGGTGATCCAGGGAGAGATCACGCCGAAGGACGACCGGCTTGCGGCAGAGGTCGACGCCGTCCAAGCACGCCGCGGAGCCACGGGCGGCCCAGCGCTCGCGTCCAGGGTCGTCGCAGTCCTCCTGTTCGTCGTCCTAGGAGGCTTCCAGGCCGGGTTTCCACCCACCGCCTGGTACCCGGTTGCGATTCTGCTCGTGGGCGCGCTCGCCCTCGCAGGGGCTCTCGCCGGATGGCGAGTGCCGAAGCTCCCGCATAGCACGGCAGCGGCGGCCGCCGCGCTCGCGGCGTTCACCGCGTGGTGCTTTCTCTCCATCGTCTGGGCCGACGTTCGCGGCGATGCGTGGACGGGCGCCAACCGCACGCTGCTCTACTTCGCCGTCTTCGCCCTGTTTGCGCTCTGGCCATGCCCGGCGCGGTTCGCGGCGGCCCTCGGAAGCTTGTATGCCGTTGGCATCGCCGTCGTCATGGCCGTGTTCCTGGCTCGAGCCGCGACCGCCGCTAACCCGTCGGAGTTCTTCATCGGCGGGCGCCTCGCCGAGCCTGCAGGGTACCCCAACGGCACCTGCGCCCTTGCGCTCGGCGGCTTCTGGCTCGCATTCTTCCTCGGCTCGCGCCGCGAGACCTTCTGGCCAGCGCGCCCGGCCCTTCTCGCTGCCGCCGTGGCTCTGCTCGAGATCGCGGTGCTCACCCAGAGCCGTGGATCGCTGGTGGCCGTGCCGCTGACCGCCGTCCTCTACCTCGCCCTGGTCCCGGGCCGCGTCAGGTCGCTCGTCTGGGCGCTGCCCGTGGCGCTCGCCGTCGGGCTCGCGTCAGGACGTCTCCTGGACGTGTTCCCGGCCCGGTACGAAGGCGAGGCCTTCGACGCAGCGGTCGCCGCAGCCGCCGCCGCGGTCGCCGTCTCGGCCGGCGTTGCAGCCGTGGTCGGCCTTTGTCTCGTGCTCCTCGACCGGCACGTCGACCCCTCGCCGGCCGTCGTGCGCCGAGTCGGCCTGGGAGCCGCAGCCCTGGCCGCCGCAGGCGCCGTAGCGTGCCTCGTCGCGCTGGTCGTCGCCTTCGGGAGCCCGACGTCGTGGGCACGCGACGGTTGGCGCGACTTCACCGCGGTTCAGGCCTCCGGCGCCGGGGGAGCCGACGACTCCCGCTTTTCGAGCGGTCTCGGGACGAACCGCTACGACTTCTGGCGCGTTGCGATCGAGCGGCTGGGGCGAGACCCGCTGCTCGGGGCCGGAGCCGACAACTTCGCCATCGACTACGTCCGCGAGCGACGGAGCGAGGAAGAGCCGCTCTACCCCCATAGCCTCCCCGTGGGCATCGTCTCGCAGACCGGCGCCGTCGGGGCCGTGCTGTTCCTTGGCTTCCTCGTCGCGGCTCTCGTCGCGGCGTGGAAAGCGCGCCAGCGTTCATCGCTCTTCGGGAAGGCCGTCGGGGCGGGGCTCCTCGTCTCCTTTGCCTACTGGTTCATCCACGGCTCGGTCGACTGGTTCTGGGAGTTCCCGGCGCTGAGCGCCCCGGCGTTCGCCTGGCTCGGCCTGGCCGGCGCCGTCGACCGGGCGCCCGACGGGGACCGCACGCGTGAGCGGCGGACGTCGGCCACCCGTGTGATCGGTATCGGCGCCCTCGGCCTTGCGGCCGCGGCTGCGGTCGCCTCGTTCCTCTTCCCCTGGCTCGCAGCGCGGGATGTCGACCGGGGCGTCTCGGCCTGGCGATCGAATCCCGCGGAGGCGTTCCGGCTCTTCGATCGCGCTCATGGCCTCAACCCGCTCAGCGACCGCGCCGATGCACTCGCGGGCGCGATCGCGAGCCGCCTCGGCGAGTGGGACCGCATGCGAGCGCTCTTCCAGCGCGCGATCGAGCGCAACCCCTTCAGCTGGTACTCGTACCTCGAGCTCGGCATCGCCGAGTCGCAGCTCGGGAACCTTGCCGCCGCGAGGCGGGCGATCGAGCGAGCAGCCGAGCTGAATCCCCGCGAGCCGGCGGTGGCGATCGCTCTCGCCGACCTCGATGCGGGTCGCGCCGTGCCGCCCGAGGTCATCGATCGCCTCCTCCTCGACAGGGTCGATGAGATCACGAGCTAGAGGCTTGATGTGGAATTCGAGCGCCCGTGCGGGCTTCCGCGACCAAGCAGCTCGCCCGGGTCCGGAGGGGCTATTGACACCTACCCGATCGGCTACTACGGTGCGATCAGGGCATTGCCCTCTCCACCCGGGACTGGGAGAATCAAGAGCCCCGGCCGACGCGGGTGGTACAGTACCCAGACCTCGGGAGCTACGTTGAAGCGAAACATCCTCCTTGCGCTCAGCGCGATTCTGCTGGTAGCCGTCTCGGCTTCGACCGCCCTCGCGGGCTCGTCGGGTTCCGTCTACGGCGGTCAAGGCGGCAGCGTGCAGACTGACATCGACGGCGGTAGCACGCTGCCGTTCACCGGCCTCGACCTCGGGCTTCTCGCCGGAGGAGCCGTCCTTCTGCTCGCGCTCGGATTCGGTCTCCGGCGCTTTGCGCGGGATCGAGCGTAGGCAAGAACTGCACCGACGAGGCACATCCACTCCCCGGCTCCGGGGTGCAGTGGCCTGACCCGTCTCGACGCACGCCATGAGCGAAATCGACGTCAGCATCCGACCGATCACAGTTCGCGGGGCCGAGGCGCGGCGCACGCCCCTTGCACACCGGCCGGTCGCCACTCGCCGTCGCTGGACGGCGATCGCAGCGGCGGTCGATGGAACGATGCTCGCGGTCGCGAGCGCCACGGCCGCGCTCGGATCGCACGCGGCGGGCATTCCCGTCTTCCCGATCGGGTGGATGCTCGGCTTCTGCGCTGCCGTGCTCATCCTCTTCCGCTTGCGCGGCATGTACGGCGCCCGGCTCCGGCTGCAGGCACTCGACGACGTTCGGGGCGTGCTCGCCGCGACGGCGCTTGCCGCGATGGCTGTCATCTCGCTGCGAGCGCTGGTCGCCGACGACCCGTACCTCGTCGGCCAGGTCGTCCGCCAATGGGCGTTCGCCTCGGTCTACCTCGCCGTCGGCAGGATCGGGCTCGCATGGGCGCAGGCGAGCGACCGCCGCCGGAGAGCATCGAATGAGCCGACGCTCATCATCGGTGCCGGGCGGGTCGGTCGGCTGGTTGCCAAGCGCCTGGTCGAGCATCCGGAGTTCGGGCTGAAGCCGGTCGGTTTCCTCGACAAGGAGCCGCTCCGTGCCTCCGGCTCGGACGGATATGCGCTTCCGATCCTCGGGGCCAGCTGGGATCTCGAGGATGTCGTCGCGACGCACGGTGTGCGGAACGTCGTGCTCACGTTCTCGACCGCCCCTCACCAGGTTCTTCTCGGCCTGGTCGAGCGCTGCGAGCGGCTCGGAATCGGCGTCTATCAGGTTCCGCGCCTGTTCGAGAAGGTGACGAACAGGCTCACCATCGAGCACCTCGGGGGACTTCCCCTCCTCGCCATCGACCGCGCAGACCCGCGTGGCTGGCAGTTCGACGTCAAGTACCTCGTCGACCGCGCCGTGGCGGCGATGCTCATCATCGTGCTCCTCCCCGTGCTCGCTCTCGCCGGGGTCGCCACGTACGTGTCCCTCGGCGGCCCAGTCCTCTTTCGCCAGGTACGCGTCGGGCTGGACGGACGCCCCTTCAAGATCCTGAAGTTTCGATCGATGCGCATGGCGCAGGACGACGGCCCAGACGCCCCTGCCTCCGACACGACGGTGGCCGACGTTGCTCCGGGTGGCGTCGAGGGGGCGGATCGACGGACCGCGGTGGGGGCCTTCCTGCGCAAGACGTCCCTCGATGAGCTTCCTCAGCTTGTCAACGTGCTGAAAGGCGACATGAGCCTCGTGGGCCCCCGACCCGAGCGGCCCGAGTACGCCGAGCTGTTCGAGCAACGCCTCCACCGTTACGACGAGCGTCACCGGGTGAAGTCCGGCATCACCGGATGGGCACAGGTGCACGGGCTTCGGGGCAACACGTCGCTCGCCGACCGCGTCGAATGGGACAACTACTACATCGAGAACTGGTCTCTCTGGCTCGACCTCAAGATCCTGCTCATGACGATCGCCGCCGTCGTCCAGTTTCGCGAGAGCTAGTGCCTCGTCCGGGGAATAGGGTGATGATCCGGGCGAGCGAAACGCAAGCGATGCAAGGACGCAGGGAGCGCCAATGTGCGGGTCGTATGGGCGCGACTGAGTTCGCGTGTAACCAGACGCGCCAGCGTCCAGCCGCCAGGGCGCGCCGTATTCCCCGGACGAGGCACTAGTGCGAATGCGTTCTGGCTCGGCGGTCGACGCCTCTTCGGCAATCGTTCGGCCCCGCCCGGCCTCACGGCGGCGCCGGTGGGCGCACCGGCTCGGGACGAGCCTCCTCGTCCTGGGCGTGGTCGGCCTCGCGTATGGGGCCACGATCTACTTCTGGCACGATCCGGCCACCGACCTGTACGCTCGCTGGAAGCAGCACCAGCTCAGCTCGGAGCTCGACGAGACCTATGCTGAGTTTCGGGCGTCGGCGGGCCTGCCGGCCGCACCCGCTTCTCCGGCGCCGGAGGCCGTGGCGCAGTCGGCGACGGCCACCGCGGATGAGGTCGGGCTCGACGTTGGGGCCGTTCTATCCGAGGTGGAGGAACTCGCGCGAAGCTTCAAGCGGCAGCTCGAGCTGGGCCAGCCGTTCGGACGGATCGAGATTCCGGAGCTCGGGATCGATCCCATCGTCGTTCACGGCACGCGCTGGGGCGCCGACCTCTCGCGCGGCCCGGGCCACTATCCACAGACCTCGGTTCCAGGACTCGGCGAGGTGACGGCCATCGCTGGCCACCGCACGACGTTCGGTGCCTGGTTCCGGAAGATCGATGAACTGGAGCCGGGCGACCCGATCACGCTCGAAACGCCGTACGGCACGTTCACATACACCGTCGTCGGCCACGAGATCGTCGACGACGACGACTGGAGCATCATCGAGCCGCGCGGGTATGACGCCCTCGTACTCTCCGCATGCCACCCCCTCTACTCCGCCTCGCAGCGGTACATCGTCACGGCGCGTCTCGCCGAGGTAGAGACGGCCCAAGGCGTGAGCTATGCAGTACCGGGGGGAGCCGGCGCGGAGACACCGGCGGCGCCGTCATAGTGCCAGCGGAGGCAAGCCGCGCGCGCATTCTGATCCTGCTGACGCTCTCAGACGTCGGCGGCACGCAGACCTACGTCGCATCCCTCGTGCCCGGACTCCTTCCGAGGTACGACGTCATTGTCGCGGCGGGAGGACGTGGGCCTCTCGCCACGGCCGTCGAGCAGGCTGGGGCACGCTACGTCGAGATCCCTCACCTCGACCGCGACGTTCGCCCCCTGCAGGATGCGAGAGCCTTCGGGGAGCTCGTGCGCCTCATGCGCCGGGAGCGACCGCTCGTCGTCCACACGAACAACGCCAAGACGGGCGCGCTGGGCCGCCTCGCGGCGACGATCGCGGGGGTTCCGGCCCGGATCCTGGCCGTGCACACGTGGCCCTTCGCTGCAGCCGACCGTCTCACAGCCCGCGGCTACCTGGTGATCGACCGCGCACTCCGGCGGCTGACAACGCATACGATCTGCGTCTGCGAGGAGGATCGGCGGCTCGGAGTCGAGCACCGCACGTGCGATCTCGCGCGCTCCTCGGTCATCCACAACGGGGTCGCCGTAGGCGAAGCGCCGGTCGCCGCTCACGAGGCGCGGATCCCGACGATCGTGAGCGTCGGGAGGCTGCAGGCTCCGCAGAAGGACTTTCTCACGCTCATCCGCGCTCTGGCGCTCCTGCCGCGAGACAGCTTCCACGCCGTGATCATCGGCGAGGGCCCAGACCGGGCGATGCTCGACCAGGAGGTTCGCGGGCTCGGTCTCGCGAGGACGGTCGAGCTCGCCGGGGAGCGAGGCGACGTCCCCCAGCTGCTCGCCGCAGCCGACGTCTTCACGCTCGCCACGACGTACGAGAGCCTGCCGCTCTCGATCATCGAGGCGATGGCCGCTGCCCTGCCGGTCGTCGCGTCCTCGGTGGGCGGCATCCCTGAGCTCGTCGTCGACGGTGAAACGGGGCTTCTCGTCCCGCCGCGGGACGCGCGGGCCCTGGCAGACGCCTTGCAGCGGCTTCTCGCCGACCCGGGGCTGCGCGCTCGGATGGGTCGGGCGAGCCGGGCCCGGGCCGAGGCACGCTTCGATCTTCAACCGTTTCGCGAGGCGCACCTAGCGCTGTACGATCGCCTCAGCGCACGTGCCGGCTCGAGAAGCCGATCTGGTTCTCGATCCGACGCTGTCTCGCCCGCACGAGCGGCCCCGTGAGCTCAGGCGCAAGAGCCATCGTTCGCGCCTTCCACACGAGCATCGGCTCGCTCGGCACGAGCCTCGCCGCTTCGCGGTACCAGCGCGCGGCCTCCCGGTAGCGACCCGCGCGAAGCGCGTCGTCTCCCCGACGACCGAGCTGTTGCGGCCCTGGACCGGCGAGTCGCCGCTCGAGGTACGCCCGCTCCTCCTCGTTGAGCGCCAGCCGGCCCGCCAGGTCATCGAGGACGGACTCGACGTCCACATCCATCGCGCGGCGGTCGGCCGAGAGCCCAGTCGCGCCCCAGCGGTAGAGGGCGAGCGGCCGGGGCTGGAGCGCGATTCGATACCCGGCGTAGATCGCCCGGATCCAGAAATGCCAGTCCTCGGCGCGGCGCAGCCCTTCGTGGAAGCCGCCGATCTCCTCGGCAAGGCGGCGTGGAAAGAGCGACATCGTCGAGACGAAGTTCTGCTCGAGGATGGCGCGTCGCTGCTGCCGGGGATGCGGGAAGCGCCCTTTGTACCGGCGCTTCGACCAATGGATCCCTCCGGAGAAGAGCCAGTAGGAGTTCGCGGTCGCGATGCCGCCGACGCGGTCGTAGACCGCGACCAAGGCCTCGAGGTGTCGCTCGAACCAGAGATCGTCGGCATCGCAGAACGCGATCAGCCCGCCGGCCGCCGAAGCGATGCCGCGATTCCTGGCCGCCGCCACGCCCGCGTTCTGCTGGCGCACGAGCCTGACCGGCCCTTCGAAGGCGGAGACGATCGCGCCGGTCGCGTCCGTCGACCCGTCGTCGACGACGACGAGCTCGAGGTCCGTGTATGTCTGCCACAGCACGGAGGACGCTGCCGCGCCGATCGTCGCGGCCGCCTGGTAGGCGGGCATGACGACACTGACCCGCGGCGCGCTCACCGGCTCATATCCTCGTACAGGCGCAGGTAGGCCGCCACCATCGCCTTCTCGGAGTACACGGCCGCCAGCGCCCGGCCGCGATCCGCCAACCGCGCCGCGAGATCGCGATCCTCGAGCACGCGCCGGAGGGCTGCAGCGAGCGCCTCCGCATCGCCGTCTCGAACGAGGAGAGCCGTCTGCCCACCAACGAGGAGCTCGCGCATTCCTCGAACGGCCGTCGCGACGATCGGCGCGCCGGCTGCGAGAGCCTCGAGAGCGACGAGCGGCAACCCCTCCCAGCGCGAGGGCAGAACGACTGCATCGGCGGCGCCGATGAGGGGACGGGCATCTGGCCGGGCGCCCGCGAGCACCACCCGTCCGGAGATCCCGAGTGCCGCCGCCTCACGCGCGAGATCCGGCCGCAGCGGCCCGTCGCCCACGATGACGAGCACCGCGTCGGGGACACGGGCAACCGCCTCGATGGCGAGGGCATGGTTCTTCTGCGGAACGAGCCGCCCGACGCTGAGGAGCAATCGCCGCGAGACCACGGGAGGCCAATCGCGCTCGAGCGCGGCTCGGTCCGCGGCCGCTGGAGGCTCTGAAACGCCGTTGACGATCGTCGCGCGGACTCGCACGCCTTCGTCCTCGAGCGCCGCCGCGACGCCCGGTCCGCACGCCACGGTGGCAAGGCCCGCCAGTCTCAGCACGCGGCCGGCCCGGCGGTAGTCATCGTCCGGGACCCCGTGGACGCTCACGAGCGCCGGTGGTCGCCGCCCGCGCCGGGTGACGAGAGCGGCCGCCGCCGCCATCCCGGGGTTGTGGCAGTGGACGACATCGGGGCGAAACACCCGCAGCGCCTGCTTGAGCGCCCCCGCGCCGGCGAACAGCCGCCTGGCACGGCGTCCGAGGAGCGGCATCGGAAACACGTCCGCGTCGATCTCGTCCGCGAGAGGGCCTGCGTGCGCGGCGAGCGCAACGGCGTGACCGCTCTCCTGCGCCCCGCGTGCAAGGGCGACGGCGACGCGCTCCGCGCCACCCCGCGCGAGCTCCTGCACGACTAGGAGGATCCGCACGGGCCCGTGACGCCGCACCTACGGGGCTGTCCGAAACCCCGGTGCGTTCGGAGGCGGCAGAGCAGCTCCTCGTACACGCACAGCATCCGCTCCGCCAGCGCCGAAGGGTTGAACGACGTCGCAACGCACGACGCGCCGTTGCGTCCCAGGGTCGTTCGCAGCTCTCCGTCGTCGATGACCCGCCGGATGGCCGCTGCGAGGCCTTCGACGTCCGCAGGCTCGACAACGAGTCCGGTCGTACCGTCACGAACGACCTCGGTCACGCCGCCGACTCGCGTCGCGACCACCGGGACGGCGCCCGCCATCGCCTCGAGGATCGACATCGGGAGGTTCTCGGCCAGCGAGGGCAGCACGAACAGGTCGAGCGCCTCGAGCCGGCCCCGCACGTCGTCGACCCACCCGTGGAACACGGCGTCGACGCCCAGCGCACGGGCGAGATCCTCCAAGCCGGCGCGCTCCTCCCCGTCGCCGAAGATCTCGAGCCGGGCCGGCCGTCCAAGTCGCCCGTACGCCTCGATCAGGACATCGATCCCCTTCCAGCGATGCAGGGGAGCGGCCGTGCCGATGGTGAACGGCTCATGAGCCTCGGCGGGCTCGCGTCTGCGCACGTCGATGCCCGACGGCACGATCCGGATCCGAGTCGCCGGCAGCCCGTGGGTCGCGAGGAAGGCCGCGAGCGCTCTCGAGGGTGTGACGACGACGCCGAGTCTCGCGAGCATCGCCTCGATCCTCAGGTACCCCTCTCGCTGCCAGAGGCGCTCTACACGAGTGCCGGCCGCATGCGTTCCCTCGCGTCCGACGCCCACGCCGATGGCCTGCGGCAGGCCGTGGAACGTGTGGGCGACCGCACAGCCGCGGCTCCGTGCCGGGGGGCGAGCCAGCAGGCCGGCCCGGCGATCGTGGGTATGGACCACGTCCGCACCGCGGACACGCTCCGAGACGCGGACGGCGGCAGCCAGGTCGAGTTTGTGATGCATTGGCACTGTGGCGGCTTCGATGCCGTCCGCGCGAAACCGTTCCGCGACCGCCTCGGTGCCGCAGAGCACGGCCACGTCGGCTCCCGCCGCCTTCACCGCGGCGGCGAGGCCGCGGAGATGGCTCACGGGTCCGCCTGAAGGAAGGCTCGAGACGTACACCACTCTCATAGCGCGGAGCTGCTCGTCAGCCGCCGCTCGGCCCATATCGCCGTCGCGAGCCCGCCGAGGAGCCAGATCGGCGGAAAGTACTGCTCGGAGAGAAAGATCGCCGACACCGTCGCGACGACGAGCGCTGCCCGCACCGCCGACGCGAGGCCAGGCGGGCCGAGGCCGAGGCGATTGGAGGCTGAGCTTCGCATGAACGACGCAGCGATGAAGACCACGAAGAGCACGAGCGCGATGAGGCCGAGCTCGGCGACTGTCTCCAGGTAGGCGTTGTGGACGGCGGACAGGCCCGGGGTTCCGAGCGGACGACCGGTCGCCTCGTAGAAGGAGGCGGCGAAGTTTCCCGGCCCGACGCCGAGCAGCGGATGCTCGTCGGTGAGCTTCAGCGCTCCAGCCCACGCCTCGAGGCGTGTGTCGGCGTTCTCCGCGTTCGCGTTGCCCTTGAGCTCGAAGCCTTGCTCGATGCGATCGGGGTTGAGCTGCACGAACACGAAGACGCCGGCGACGGCGACGAGAGCGGCGACGAGAAGCGCCGGCGCGTGCCTGCGCTGGATGAGGAGCTGGAACACGAGCGCCGCGGCCAACCCGACGAGTGCGCCACGGCTGAAGCTGAGCGCGATGCCCGCGGCGATCACCCCGATCAGCACGAAGACGAGCGGGCGAAGTCGCCAGCGCTGGCCGAGAAGCCAGACCGTGAGCGGAAGGGTCGTCGCAAGCGCATACGCCGTATCGTTCGGATCGCCGTAGGGAAGCGTCGCTCGGAATGCGTCTCCTGCGAAGAAGTTCTGGATGGCGAGCCAGGCGGCGACGGCCGACGCGATGGAGAGGACCCAGACAAGCCGCGTCTGGAGGGTCGGGTCGCCCGCAAGTTGGCTGATCACGACGTACAGAGCCGCGAAGCTCGCGTAGCGCGTCGCCGTCGTGAGCGCCGAGCCGCTTTCCTCGGCCTGGATCGTCGACACGAGGATCACGGCGAGGAGTCCGAGCACGAGGCCGTGAGTCCAGTCGAGCACGAGCCGGCGACGTGTCGCGAGCGCGTGGATGAGGAAGCTCACGAAGCAGAGACCGCCGGCGACCTTCGTCAGCGTGAGCTGAGGGAACGACGCGATCTGAACGGCAGACTCCACCGGGCCGGCCGCGACGAGCAAGAGCACGGCAACGTCGAACCGCACGAGCGCCACGACGGCGATCCCGAGCCCAGCCGCGACACCGACGGCGATGAGCGGGTCGAGCGCGACTGCAAGCCCCCCGGCGATCACCGCGAGCACTGCGGCGCAGGCCGCGAGAGCCGCAACCGGCGTCCGCGCGAGGGGCGGGCCGACCCTCGACACGACGAGCCGGTCGAGGTTCAGGGAACCCCGGTCCGGCTCCCCTGTGACGTTCGTCACTTCCCCCTCAGGGTCAGGACACGATTCGGTTCCGTCGTTCCGTAGTAGCCCGCGGCGCGCATCCCCTTCGAGCGGTTCAGAACAACGGCCGTCGGGCGAATCGAGAGCATCGAGAGCCGCTCGACGGCAGCTCGGATACGACGCCGCGTCGCCGTGTCGGCGCTGATGACGAGGATCGTCGAGGCCGCGGAGCTCGCCATGATCCGCGCGTCGTTCACCGCGGTTACGGGGGGAGAGTCGATGACGACCGCCTCGTAGCTCCCTTCGAGCTGGCGCAGGATCGTCGCGAAGCGAGCCATCATCAGCTCGCTCGGGTCGTGCACGACGCTGCCCGCGGTGGAGAGGTTCCAGATGCTTCCGCGCGGGACGACGAACAGGTTCTCGAGCGACGTGCGCTGGATCATGATCTCCACCGGATCTCCGCGCAGGGCATCGGAAAGACCGGGGGCATGGGTGACCTTGACGGCTTCGGCCACGCGACCGCGGCGCACGTCGCCGTCGAGGAGCAACGTGCGCGTGCCCGCCACGGCGAGCGTCACGGCGAGCCCAACCGCGACCGTCGTCTTGCCGTGGTGGCCGTCCGGGCTCGTGACGAGGATCGACCGTAGCTGGTCGTTCGAGAACAGCAGGTTCGTGCGCAGGTCGCGCATCGACTCCGAGACGCCTCGCAAGCGCGAGTCCTTGACGAGCGCCTCGGGCAGGAACAGCCGAGAGACGGCAGAGACGTTCGGAATCTCCGCGAAGCACGGCGCGTCGACGATCCCTGCGAGCTCCTCCGGCGTGCGCACCCTGCCGGTGACGTTCTCGCGCAGCAGCGCCGAGAGCACTCCGAGTATGAGTCCGACCAATCCCCCGATCGCGAGCGAGAGCGTCTTCTTCGGAAACACCGGGCTCGTGGGCAGCGACGGCCGCTCGATCTGGATCATGCGAAGCGACGGGACGCCGAGCGAGCCGCTCGAGACCTCGGCGACCAGGACGTCGGTAACGGCCTGGGCCGATTGCTCCGCGACCTCCGGATCCGAGTCCCGCGCCTCGATCTTCAGCAACGGCGTCCCCTCGAACGTCTCGATCGAGATCTCGCCGAGGCTGCCACCGGCGCGATCGGCTGCCTCTGCACGGAGGTCGGGTGAGACGGCCGCGTTCGCGTAGATCGAGATCAGGGCGTCGATCGTCTGGAAGAAGACGAGATCCTCCTGGAGATTCGCCGGGCGCAGGGCGACGGTCGAGGTAGCTTGGTACGTCGGCGTGATCAGCTTGTAGGCTGCGAGGGCAGCAGCGCCGATGCCCGCCGCAATGAAGGCCAGGACCACGATCTTCTGTCGCCAGAGGATCTCGAAGAATTGCGTGAGGTCCATCCCTACTCCATGATCGGCGCGCGCCCGACCGTACGTTAGAGCAGGATCCCCCGCTGACGGACGAGAGCGACAACGACGTTCCTCGCGCGCTTGCGCCGCACATCTCGGCTGTGTGGCTCGCGGATTGGTCCGACAGCGAGAACGCCGACTTCCGCGCAGCCTGCGAGGCTGCGCAGATCCCGGCGGTCGTGCTTCGCTCCCGGGCGCTCGGGCCCACTGTTGGCAGAGCCGCGCACCGCCTTCGCAGCTGGCCCGCCTACGCGTCGCTCGCGCTGCGCGGCCTCGCGATCGCCGGCGCGAGGCCGCTCGTCGCCTGGCAACCGCTGGCCGGCGCAGTCGCGGGCTGGCTTCGCGTATCACGCGAGCCGGGTCTCGTCGTCCTCAACCCGATCCTTGACCCGGGAGCGACCTCCGTGCGCCAGCGCCTCGTGCTCCACGGCCTTCGCCGCGCCGAGCGCGTCGTCTTCTTCACGCGCGGCGGCGCGAGAGCCGCGGTGAGGCTGGGTCTCGACCCTGGGCGCGTGCGCTTCGTTCCGCTCGGCGTACGCGCGCGTCGAGCGCGCCCTCCGAAGCCGGGGACGTTCCTGCTCGCAGCAGGGCGCGAGTCCCGTGACTGGGCCACGCTCGCCGAGGCGGCACGCGGCCTATCGACCGAGGTCGTAGCCGTCGGCCCGGGCACCCTGCCGCGGGACGGTCCGCTTCGGGTCGCGCCGCAGCGGAGCCGCGAGGGGTTCCTGGAGCTCCTCGAGCAGTCCCTCGCGCTCATCGTTCCGTTGCTTCCGAGCGCGCGGACTGCCGGCCAGCTCGCCGTGCTGGATGCGATGGCGGTGGGGCGCGCCGTCGTCGCCACACGCGCGCAAGGAACGCAGGACTACGTCAGCCCCGAAACTGGGATCCTGGTTCCTCCGGGAGACGCGGCTTCGCTTCGCAAGGCGCTCGAGCAGGTGCTCGACGCGGACGTAGCAAGCCGCATGGGAGCCGCTGCCCTTGCCGCTGCCCGCGGGCCCTTCGCGCTCGAGAAGTTCGTCGCCGCCGTTGACGCTGAAGCGCAGGAGGCTGCGACACTGGCGCACCGGGTTTCGGCATAGCGGTCCCTCAGGACTGCTGCTGGCCCTCCTTCGAGGGATGGCGCCATCTGGGCTGGGGGCCGACTCGTTTCTGTGCTGATGGCACGCCTGCGCCGCCTCACCGCCACCGTTCTCGCGCTCGGCGTCGTGCTCGCCGGCGCAGCCTCTTCCGCCTCCGGGGCTACCACGGGCACGATACGAATCTGCACCGAGGACGTCGCGGCCGCCCAGGGCCTGTCGCGGTACGACTACGTCGTCCTCAATGCCTGGAACCACGGTCTCGTCGCGCGGCTCAAGGCTGAGAATCCGAGCATCAAGGTGCTCGTCTACAAGGACATGGCCTCGACCCGGAGCTACGCCGTCAGCGGAGGCGTCGACGATGAGTTCCTCCCCGCCGGAGTCGGATATGCCGACGCGAACGCGAACCATCCCGGATGGTTCCTCACCGACTCGGGGGGCAACCGCGTCGAGATGAGCGGATGGCCGGGGCAGTGGTGGATGGACGTGGGCGACTCCGGCTACCAGCAGGCCTGGCTGACAAACGTCGCCGCCGAGCTCGCCGCCTACGGTTGGGACGGCGTCGTGATCGACAACATGGTGGCCGATCCTGCCGTCTACCTGGGCGGCCGGCAGCTCGCGAAGTACCCGACCCCGGCAAGCTACCAAGCGGCGACGAGGGGCTTCCTGGCTGCGGTGGGACGCGCGCTGACCGCGCGTGGTTTCCTGGTGCTCCCGAACATTCCTCCCGTCGACAGGTCGCTCTGGGGCGAGTGGATTCGGTTCACGTCCGGCGCGGTGTTCGAGCACTGGACGAAGTGGAGCGGCGCTCCGGCCGGATCGGGATACATCGACGGCGGCTCCTGGAAATGGCACGCAGACCTCCTGCGCGCGACAGAGCAGCAGGGGAAGATCTTCCTCGCCTCCACGACCTCCTCGTCGGTCGGGGACGTGAAGACGATGGAGTACGCGCGAGCGAGCTTCCTCCTCTGGTCGCGAGGCAACCCGAGCGCATTCGTCTTCAACGTCTGTAACCAGGACCCGTGGTCGGAGACGTGGACCGTCGATCTCGGCCAGCCTCTTGGTCCGCCTGCCCTCCTGTACGGCGTCTGGAAGCGGGAGTACACAGGGGGAATCGTCCTCGTGAACCCCGAGACGAGATCGCGCTCCGTGAGACTCCTCCGCTCGTACTACTCGCCGACAGGTGCAAGGCCGATCCGGACGGCGACGCTTGAGCCGACGAGCGGTCTCATCCTCCGGACCGAGCCGACGGGTCAAACTCCCGCGCCCTCCACGCCGGCCCCGACACCGACCGCGGACCCGCCGGCGACGGCACCGGTCGGCGCGGCGCCGGTCGGCGAGATCAGCCTCCGCGCAAGGCTCACCGTCACCAACCGAGCGGCGATCGTCCTGCTGTCGTGGACGGGTACGGTCGGGACGCCCGTCATCTACCGCGACGGGCTCGTCGTTCGGCCCCGTATCTCCGGTGACAGCGCCGCATACGACATCCTCGCCCGACGCGGCTCGTACGCCTATCAGGTAGTCGACGCATCGTCAGCGGGACGGGCGTCGAACGTCGTCACGGTCACCTACTAGCCTCAGGCGGCGCCGTCCACGTCGGAGCAGGTGCCGATCGCCGTCCGGGGCCTGCGAGCTCGACCGGACCGCCGAGGCCGCCACCCATCGCGGGCCGAGACCCGGCGCCGAGAGCCAGAGCTCGGCCCGCCGGCGGTCGATCGTGGCGAACGGCTCGCTTGCCGGCGCATGGTGGGCGAGGCGCTGCTCACGACGCTCGAATGAGAGGCCATGGTGCATCCAGCAGAGGGTCGCAAGCGAGCCGAGCGCATCGCGCGGAACGCGTGAGGTGGCTGCCAGCTGCGCTGTGTATCGGAACAGGAGCTCCGAAGACTCCAGCTCACCTCGGAAGAGGCCGACGAAGTGAGACTCCCGCGAGGCCGGCTCGCGTGCTCCGTCGAGGTGAGCGAGGGCGTCCGCGAGGAAGTACCAGAGATCCCACAAGGGTGGCCCGTGGGGGCGCGCGCTCTCCCAATCGACGGCAACGAAGTCTCGGCCGTCGACGACGATGTTCCAGCTTCCGAGGTCGTTGTGAGTCAGCACCGGGCCCACCTGCTCGAGGTCGTCTACCAGTTCCGCACGTGCGCCGTGGAACGTCCACCGAGGCACGACCTCACGGCGAAGCCGGTCGCGCTCGCGTTCGAGGCGGGTCGCGGGCGCCCGTGTCTCCGCGGCCACGTCTCCGAGCCACGCGGCCACGCGCGCGACCGCCTCCAGCTTCGCGCGGCGCGTCCCCAAGCCCTGGAGTGCCACCATCAGAGACCTTCCTGTCGCAGCCGACTCCAGCGATGCGAAGTAGCCCGCGATCTCGAAGCTACCGACCAGCGTTGGAGCACGGCGCGCGGCCGCGCGTGTGGTGCGTGCGAGCTCCAGACCGCGTGCATCGCGATCGAAGGGTTCTCGATACCCGGGAATTCGAGCGAACTTCAGAGCGAACCGCGGCCGCTTCTCGCCCGGAGCGAAGGTGTACAGGATCGCCCGAGAGAGAGCGTCGGCCCCGCCGGTCTTCAGGACCGCCCCCCCGTCGGCCGGTACCCCGAGCCCCTGCAAGCCCGCGATCAGAAACGAGGCCCCTGGCTCTCTGGATCCGATCGTCACCATGGGCCGGACGGCTGGGAGGCTCCGACACGCGATGGCGGCAGCGGCGATCTCGTCCCGGACGGCCTTCCACGGCGTGTGCGCCGCGCGGAGGTTTCGCAGCCCGTAGATGGCCGCTCGTGGATAGTCGATCGGGAGCAACAAGGCCGGATCGGCGAGCTCGGGGAGCGGCAGGTAACGGGAGCTGTGGAGGCCGGCGGCGCGCAGCGTCCTCACCGGTGGAGTCCCCTCAAGGACGAGGAGCGGGGAGCCGACGGCGACGGCCCGGTCGGCGGCCGACGACGGCGACACGACGAGATCGGGGGCTGTGGACGGCACGTCCTCATGGACCGCGACGCCGAGCTCGCGAAGGCCCGACATCCAGCTCTCGAGCCCGCCGAGGACAGCTGCGCTCACGATCGGGCGGGAGAGCAGAAACCGTACATCGAGTCGGCGCAAGCTCATGCCAGCAAGCTGTTGTAGAGCCGCTCGTACGCACCGGCCATCGCCTCGGCCGTGAAGCGCTCGCGCGCCCGGGCAAGTCCGTTGCCGCCCATCTTCTGCCGGAGGTCCCCGTCTGCCGCCAGACGCCCCAGTGCGCCGGCGAGGGCGCCGACGTCCTCGGGCGGGACGATGAGCCCGGTCTCCCCGTCTACGACTGCTTCCGAGACGCTGCCGACGTCGGCGGCCACGACGGGAAGGCCCGCGAGCATGGCCTCGATGATCGAGAGCGGCAGTCCCTCGTAGCGCGACGGAAGGGCGAAGACGTCCATGGCCGTCAGGTATCGACGCGCATCGGTCATCCACCCGGTGATCTCCAGGCGGTCCCGTACGCCGAGCTCCACCGCAAGCGTCTCGAGCTCACCACGCTTCGGTCCATCCCCCACGAGAAGGAGGCGCGCCTCCGGGAGTGCCGGGAGCGTCCGGACGAGAAGGTCGTAGCCCTTCTGGACATCGAGCCGGCCGAGCGAGCCGATGACGGGTCCGCACTCAAAGGGCGGGATGCGCTCGAGCTCGGCCTCGGGCACGCCGTTCGGTATCGAGATCACTGAGCCTGGCCGCAGCCCAGCGTACTCCTCGACAAGCCTCGCAGCGCGCTCGCCGACTGCGACGTGTGCATCGATACCGAGCGCGAGGAGACGCTTGAGGCGCTGTTGCAGACGATCCTCGCTTGGCAGCGGGAGCTGCTCGACCGCGACGACGCGTACGCCGGGGAGTAGCACTCCTGCGAGGATGGCCGCTTGGCACGTCCACGGCGTCCGGAGGCTCACGTGAAGCACGTCGGGTCGAAACGCGCGCAGAGCGCGTGCGTGCGCGAGCATCGCCCGGGCGTCCCACTTCGACCGGGCAGGCGGAACGACCGAGCGTGGACACCCCTCCCGGCGATCAGCGACGGCGTCCACAGTCGGGCGGTGCACGCCGAGGACGCCTGCGTCCACGTCCTGCCCGAGTGCGGACAGGAGGTTGCCGAGCGAGATCTCGGCACCGCCGACTTCGAGGGAATCGAGGTACGCAAGCAGGCGCAGGCGATGCCGCGAGGCCGGGCGGATCTCAGGCATGTTCGACCATCCTGCGGTAGAGGTCGATCAGCGGCCGAGCGGCAGGCTCCGGTGCGTACCGGCAAAGGAAGGCCTTGCGCGCTGCGGCTCCCCGGTCGCGCCGCTCGCCGGGGTCGAGGAGGATGGACGCCGTCGCCCGCGCGAGCTGCTCGTCGTCCTCATGCACGACGAGACCCTCGCCGGCCTCGACCCCCTCTGCTCCAGCCGCCGTCGTCACGACGGGCACGCCCGAGGCGATCGCCTCGAGGACCTTCACTTTCATGCCGCTTCCGTGGCGCAGGGGATAGACGAGCACGGAGAGATCTCGGAGGAAGGCCGCACCCGAATCAACCTCACCGACCACGTCGACACCCGGCCGCCCGCGAATTCCCAGGCTGCCCGTTCCCCTGCCCGCAATGCGAAGGCGCGCATCAGGCGACAGCTCGTGGACGCGTGGCCAGACGCGCTCGAGAAGGCGCCGGATCGCATTCGCGGTCGGCGGCCAGGACGCCGTCCCGATGATCCCCACGGTCGGAGGGCCGTCGAGACGCGCCGGCTCGTAGTAGCGGGAGTCAAGCGAGAGAGGAGCCAGGACGACGTCTCCGCCGGGCGCCCGTCGCCGCAGGGCGTCTGCGATCAGGGGTGAGCTCGCAACGAGGTGGCGGTGACGGCGGATCGCCGCGCGCTCGCCCAGCTCGAGCTCGAGCGTCGCACGGAACCCGCGGGTCCACGGTGCGTCGAGGCGGCGGTCCCGCCGCACGAGGTAGTGGATGTGCACCGCGGCCGGTCGACGAGCGCCCTCGCTACACCAGGCAGTCTCCATCTCCTCGAGATGCATGACGTCAGCCTCCGCGGCGAGCTCTCGTACACGCCGGCCGAAGGAGCCGACGGCGAGCGCCCCCGCGGGGCGTCGCAGGCGCCTGGCGCGCGACGACCATCCCGGCGGCTCGGGAGGAACGTCCACGACCTCGACGCGGAGGTCGGCGGGAGGCTCGCCACCGACTGCGAAGTGCTGACGCGCAGCCAGGGCGGTGACCTCGAGTCCGTGCGCAGCAAGGCCCCGTAGGAGACCGACCGCACAGCGCCCGGGCGCGCCTCCCTCGGGAAGTGGAGGCTGGGTGAGGACGACCAGGACCTTCATGAGTGCTGGCTGCTAGGGGCGGGCTACGATCACGCGAAGCACCGTCCCGCCGCCGACGGCCGCCGATGATGACTGCCGCCGAGACACCCGCCTCGCCCCCAATCGTCGTTCACGGCATCTCTGGGCGGCCGGGCTCGGCGCTCGGAGCATGGCTCGAGGAAGGTCCTCAGCTTCACGGTAGCTTCTGGCCGGCCGTCGGCCCACTCGAGCGCATCGTTCACCACGTGAGCGGTCCCGGGCACGTCCTCACAAGAGCTGCTGCGGGACTCCCGGCTGGCGCTGCCCAGCCCGAAGCCGTCGCGGTTCGCCTTCGCCGCGAGCGAGTGACGGTGCGTTGGGGCGATCCGCATGTCGTGGATTCGGTCGGCGAGCTCCTCCGCCTCTGCTTCGAGCGGGGACGGTCCTCGGTCGAGATCGCGCGCGCCGACCCCAGACTCGTGCCCGAGCTCCAGATCGGGGCCTGGTTCCAGGCAACGTGGCGGGGCCGGCTCGTCCGAACACTCGCGACGGGCCGCATCAGGTCGCGCGCGGTGGCACTCGTGCCGGGCCCGCTCGCCTTGCGTACGGCTGCCGACGCCGCGTTCTGGGCGGGAGTGCGCACCGAGGCGAGCGACGAGGAGTGGGCGCGCCTGGCGCGGAGCTCCTACGTCGTCCTCTGCTACCACCGGCTGGCCGGCGAGATCAAGCCTGGCCAAGAGGAGCTCGACCTTGCGCCCAGCGTGTTCGACCGGCAGCAGCGTCTGCTCAGGCGGCTCGGGTTTCGCCCCCTCAGCGGTGGCGAGATCCTTGCCTTCCACGAGCGTCCAGACGCGGTCCTGCGACGGCGCTCCTACGTGGTCACGGCAGACGACGGGTTTCTCGACTGCGCCATTGCCCTGCAGCCGCACGGCGCGGATCTTCCTCAGCTCTTCGTTCCGACCGGAGCGGTTGGCGGAACGGCCTCGTGGGCGGACGACGAGCCACTTGCCGGCTGGGCGCTGCTCGCCGACCTCGAGGACTCCGGTGTCGCCATCGGGTCGCACGGCGTCAGCCACGCTGTCCTGCCCGAGCTCGATGCCGACCGGATCCGGTCGGAGCTCGAGGACTCCCGGCGTGAGCTTCACGCGCGACTTCGGCATCCGCTGGAGATCCTTGCCTACCCCCACGGCCGCTACGACCCCGCGGTTCGCGCGGCGGCGCTCGCCTCCGGCTACCGTGCCGCGTACACGACGGACGTCGGTCGAAACGGCGCAGGCACCGATCCCTTCTGCTTGCGGCGTATCGGCGTGAAGGCTGGAGACAGCCATGCCTCCTTCCTCTGGAAGGTGCTTACCGGCGAGCTACTGCCGAAGCGGTGGGAGCGTCGGCGACGGCGTCGCTTGGCACGAGCATCCCGGCGGCGAGCTCGACGTCCCTCCGCCTGAGGAACCGTCCGGCAACGCGTGGGGCGACCGCCGATGCGACGGCCTTCGTGCGGGTGGGCAGCGGCTGTGCACGATCGAGCGCGACCCGAAGGGACTGCCGCCGAGCGTCCGGGCGGCGCTCGACGAGCGCCTCCTCTACGCCGGCGAGCGCGACCCTTGCCCGGTAACGCCGTACGGTCTCTGCCACCGTCCTTCGCTCAGCCGGCGTCAGATCGTGACGCCGAGCCGCCTTCTGCGCGGTCGCGAGCGCGCCGGCGAGAAAGAGGGGTCGCTGAGACGTGAGGCTACCCGCACGCAACCGATAGTGAGCCAGGGGCCGCGGCACGAGGCCCGCTCGCGATCCGTCGAGGATCATCCGGAGCCAGCAGTCCCAGTCCGCCGTGTAGCGGATCGACTCGTCGAAACCACCAACCTGAACGAGCCGCTCTCGTCGAACGGCGGCAAGGCCGAAGATGAAGTTCCGTTCGAGGATTCCCTGCCGCTGGTCCTCGACCTCGAACGAGAAGCCTGGCTCGTAGCACCGGCGCACGGGCCGTCCGTTCACGACGAGATATGCGTCTGTCGTGAGGATGTCGAGGTCGGGTCTGGCTGCCGCCGCGTCGGCAAGAGCCTTGAGGCGGTCCGGCGCGAACACGTCATCAGCGTCGAGGATGGCGACGAACTCCCCCCGGGCGGCTCGAGCTGCGGCGTTCTTTGCCGAGGCCTCACCGCCGTTCCGCTTGCGGAGGAGCACGATGCGATCGCGGTACGGTGCAAGGGCGCCCTCAAGGTCGTCCGTCGAGCCGTCGTCGCAGACCACGATCTCGTACGGCGGCAGCTCCTGGGCGAGAGCGGACTCGATCGCGTCGCCAATTAGGTGGGCAACCTGGTAGGCGGCCACGATCACCGAGAACGTGGGTCTCGTGCCGGCCGCGATTCGGCGTGCGGGGACCGGCGCGAGCAGATCACTCACGGATGAGGCTCCGTCTCGAGGGCTCCAAGAATAGCCGTATCCATGGCCGGAATCACAATCGGCCTTTCCGCCGCTCTTCTTGAGCTCAGCATACGGTCGGCAAAGCAGCATCATGGCCGCCGGGCCACGAGCAGGAGCTCGCGTGCGGCTCCGAGTCGCAACCCGAGCCGCTCGAGCCAAGCGGCGCTCGCTAGCAGAGGGTGTGCGAGCAGCCGGCGCTTGATGCTGCTCGTCTGCACCCGATCGGACAGCCGCTGCGCGCTATCGACCACGAGGTGCGTCGTCCCGGTGACCGATTCGAGTCGAAGACCGGCATCCTCGACCAGAGAGCGCACGTCATCCGGCGCGTACCCGTGACGGAGAACGCGTGCTCTCCACGCCTGAGTGCCCGGCTCGAGCGTCAACGCGCGGTCGCGGTTGGGGACGTGCGCGACGAGGATGCCGCCGTGTCGGAGCGCAGTCGCCATCCGAGACACGGCTAGCCGGTCGTCAGGGATCTCGGTCAGGCATTCGAGAGCGGCGATCGCGTCGTAGCGCTCGGAGCCCAGGTCCGCCATCAAGTCACCTCGAATGAACTGAGCATTCGTGACACCCCGCGCCCGCATGCTCGAGCGCGCCTCGCTGATCGCGTCCTCCCGGATGTCGATCCCCTCGACGAGCCACGCCGGATTCCGCTGCGCGAGGTCGAGTGCAAGCTCACCCTCTTCGCAGCCGGCGTCGAGAAGCGTGATCGGTCGGTCTCTGCCGAACCGCTCGAGCAGCGCCCGTGCCAGGATCAGTCGCAGCTCACGCGCTGGCTGAAGCCCGCTGACCCTGCGCACGGCCGCGGCCCGCAGCCGGGCCCTGGCGTTCATGGCTTCCACTGGGGGGCTGTCCAAGAACGCCGCGTCGTCGGAAGCCTCAGCTCCCATGACCTCGGGCATCGGCAGCCGTCAACGTGCGCTTGAGCCCTGGCCTCGCTCATACCCCGCGGGCCAGGAGACGCGTGGCGCTTCCGACCAGCCCGCCGAGGCGCTCACCGACGACCTCCTCGAGCCACGCCGCGTCCTCGGCGGCGAGCATCCGCAGCAGTGCCGCAAGAATGACGAACACGGCAAGCCCGACGGCGAGCCCGAGGGTGACGCCGAGGACCCCGCCCATGCTCCAC
>CAZCIJ010000006.1:24510-28864 GCA_964498265.1 uncultured Gaiellales bacterium
ACGACCGCGTAACAACAGAGTCCGCCGGCGGCTGACGCGACAGTCGTCCGGATGAGGCACCCTGGCTGAGCGCTGACTCCATCGAGTGCTGCGGCCGCGGCGGCGAGTAGCAGCAGGCCTGCGAGGAGCTGTGCCCCAGCGTTCGCCCCCGCAGCGCCCACAGCCTCGAAGCGAGGAATCAAGGCGAAGTCGAGCACGACGTTGGCGACGGCGGCGGCAGCGGCGATGACGAGGGTCGGCTTGATCCGACCCAGGCCGACCAGCAGGGCATGACTGAGGTTCGTGACCGGCGCGAGCGGGAGGATCACGAGGAGAACGAGCAACACGGGACCGGTGCCCTCGTATTCCTCGCCGTAGACAAGGCGAAGCAACATCGGCCCTGCGGCGAGCAAACCCGCGGTCAGAGGGAGGGACAGGGTGAGCACGATCCGCAGCGCGCGAGCGAAGCCGGCTCGAATGCGATCCACTGCTCCGGCGCCGAACAGGGTGGCCACCGCAGGGGCGAAGACGACGCCGACTGCTTCGGGAATCATGGCGACGGCGGCTGCCGTCGCGAATGCAATCGAGTAGAGGGCGATCTCGGCATCCGAGGAGAAATGCTCGAGGAAGAAGAACTCGGACCGTCGCCAGACGATAAACGTCAGGAGGATCTCGACGGAGAAGAGGGTCGCGTAGCGAGTCACGGCCCGCCGCCTCTCGACAGCCAGCGGCACGAGGTCGTCGAGGGGGCGGACCGAACGACGCGCGAGCCACGTGGCCCAGAGGAGGTTGACGACACCCACGATGCCCTGGACGGCAAGCATCCCCGTGATCCCACCTCCGGCCGCCAGAACGCCGATGGTGGCGCCGGTCGAGACGAAGCCCGTGACCAGCCCGACGATCGACGCCTCCCGGAATCGTTGGAGGCCGATGAGCGTTGCCGCTGGGACGGATTGCAGGATCCCGCTGGCAGCCGCGACGGCCGCGAACAGCCATGCGCCTCGGGGATCCGCACCGAAGGCAGCCGCGAGCGCCACCGAGCCGCCCCCCACCACCGCAGCCACCGCTTCGATACGCCAGGCCCAGTGCAGCAGGGCACGGACCTCGCCGCTCCCGCGGCCCACCGACTCCCCGATGTTGCGCATGAGTGCGACCGGCAGGCCTGCCGTGAAGAGCATCGTCGCCGTGAGGGCGACGAAGCTGATGAAGCTCTGCCGTCCCATTCCGTCGGGCCCGAGGTAGCGCGCCGCGGCGATTGAGGTCACGAGCGTGTAGACCTGCGGGATAACCTGGCTGGCGGCGCTCCAGAGACTTCCACGCAAGAGCGCAGCGCCGGCCACTCCCCGGCCGCGTCGCGGTGAGGATGCGTGCGGGACGAACCCCCGCGCGTCCGGCGGGTCCTCGGTCGATGCCAACCTACCGTCCAGCGTCGGCCTGGGCGTGACCTCGCTTGAGAGCTCCTTTCAAAATGAAGCTTGTGCCCCAGCGAGGAAGCGTCATTCTGAAAGGAGCTCCAAGAGCCGGCGCTCGCATCGTCGGCCTGGGCGTGACCTCGCTTGAGAGCTCTAAGAGCCGGCGCTCGCACCGTGGCACGCTAGAGAGACCGGGCCAGCAGGACGTCGTCGTATACTCGGCCAGCGTGCCATCCCGGGTCTCGTTGCTTGCGATCGTCCTCGCCGTGACCGTGCCGCTGCTCGCGTCGACACCGAGCGCCTTCGCTGCGCCGGCGTGCCCCGGTTGCCACCTCGACGCGGCGCTGGCGGCCGATGTCGCGGAAGCCGTCGTCACTGCACGACGGGCGGAGGGGCTGCTCGGGCTGTCGAGATCGCGAGAGCTTGCGAAGGCGGCGAGGTACCACGCGCTCGAGAGCGCGGGCGCCGGCGTGTTCAGCCATTCGAGCCCCGACGGAAGCCCGAGCTTCGATCGGATCGCGCGCTTCTACAAGCGCGCCGGGTCGAAGCGATGGGCCGTCGCCGAGACCATGGCCTGGGCACGACGCCCGCTCTCAGCGGAGCTGGCGCTGTCCCTCTGGCTTCGCAGCGACACCCATCGTGAGATCCTCTTGTCCCCGCGGTTCCGGGAGATCGGCGTGGCCGCCGTTCACGCAGACGGTGCAGGCGGCGTCTTCGCCGGGGAGGACGTCACGATCGTCGTCGTCGAGTTCGGGAGACGCTAGTGCCGTGTCCGGGGAATACGGTGCGCCCTGGCGGCTGCGAAGCTGCGCGCTGGCGCGTCCTCAGTCGCGCCCATATGACCTGCATATGGGCGCTCCCCTTTGGAGCCGACGGAGTCCACGGATCCCTCTGCCCAGGGATCCACGGGCGCTGCGCCGCGGGCGATACCCGTATCCATACGACCGTTCACGCAAGTTCCCAGGGTCCCAGGACTCCAGCAGAGAGAACGCTTCCCCCCGCGCGCCCGGACGTTGCGACGTTTCCGTGCACTGATCGGCTTGCTTGCGGTGCTCGCGGTTGTCACCCCGGCGGCGGCTACCCCCCACACCGTCGGCGCCGCGGCAAACGTCGGGCGGGCTACCGCCCTCGAGGGGCAGTTGGTGAAGCGCATCAACCAGGCCCGGCGCGCGCGCGGTCTTCGACCCCTCCTCGTCGCCTCGGGACTCGTCCGAGCCGCTCGCGGCCACGCGCGGGCCATGGCGCGCCGAGGGTTCTTCAGCCACTCGTCGCCGGATGGCACCTCGCCGAGTAGACGGATCTCCCGGACGTATGCGGGCAGCCCGGTCGGAGAGACGCTCTTGTGGGCGACGACCCCCTTGACTGCGAGGGAGGCCCTCGCACGCTGGCTCGCGAGCGGGTCGCACCGTCGCGTGCTCCTCTTCCGTTCGTTTCGTCACATCGGTCTCGCTGCCGTCAGGGCCAAAGCGGCGCCCGGGATCTACGGGGGCCGCGACGTCACCATCGTCGTGGCGGACTTCGGCGGCGCCTAGAGACTGACCTCTCGTCGCATTCACTCTCGGACGCTCGCCGCGCCTGGCCGCCACACGGGCTCCTCCGTGCCCGCGTCGGCGTTCGCGGCTCGGGCGAGGATGAAGAGCAGGTCGGACAACCGGTTGAGGCACGAGAGCGCCGCCGGGCTCACGTCCTCGACGGCGGCGAGCTCGACGGCCCGCCGCTCCGCCCGGCGGCAGACCGTCCTCGCGTAGTGCAGGCTCGCGGCCGCCTTCGTGCCCCCCGGCAGCACGAAGCTCCGGAGCGGCTCGAGCCGCTCGTTCACGAGGTCGCAGAGCTCCTCGAGCCAGGCAACGTGCTCCGGCGACACGCGCAGGCGGTCGCGCGGGTCGTCGAGCGGGACCGAGAGGTCGGCGCCGAGATCGAACAGGAGCTGCTGGATCCGCTCGAGCCAGGCGCGGAACTCGGGCGGCGACTGCCCCGCGAGCACCAGCCCGATCGCAGCGTTCAGCTCGTCCACCGTCCCGTACGCCTCGATGCGCCTGTGCGCCTTCGACACACGCTCCCCGCTGCCGAGGCTCGTCTCGCCGCGGTCGCCGGCGCGCGTGTAGATGCGGGTCAGCCGCACGGGATCCTCGCGGCGCGTCATGGCTGGAGGGTAGCCCGTGAGCCACCAGTTGACGAACATGTGGCCTCTCCCGTACCCTCTCGGGGGATGACGACTCACGTCCGCAGCTGGTGGGGCTGGCTTCACGAGCGGGGCGGGAGCGTCGCCTAGGTTCCCCTGGCCACGACACCCCCACCCGCTCGAGACCTTCCGGCCGGAGGGTCTTTTCGTTTCTGGAGACCATGAACACGACGACCTCACCGATCTCCGCCGACCTCGTAACCCCGGTCGGCGCTTACCTGCGCCTCCGAGGCGAGGACCCGAGCTTCCTCCTCGAGTCGGTCGAGCAAGGGCGCCTCGGCCGCTACAGCCTGCTCGGGTCGGGATCGCGGCTCGTCTCCGTGGAAGAGGCCGAGGACGAGGTCGCGGCGGGGCGGCCGGTGGTCGGCTACCTGGGATACGACTACGTCGCAAAGATCGAGCCCAGCGTCCCGCTGCCCGAGGGCGCAGCGCGCGTGCCCGAGAGCCGGTTCGTGGTCGCCGACACGCTCGTCCGCTTCGATCACCTGACGGCGACGGCCGAGGTGCTGGCGGGCAACGCCGACACGGTCGCCGACAGGCTCGCCGGGCCGCTGCCGGCGGTCGCGGCTCGCACGCTGCCCCGGCACCCCACCCTGCGCTTCCCCAGCCGCAGCGAGCACGAGGCACGCATCCTGCGGGCCAAGGACCACATTCGCGCCGGCGACGCCTTCCAGATCGTCCTCTCCCAGCGCGTGGAGCGCCCGACCGGCGTCGCGGCGCTCGATCTCTACCGCTCGCTCCGCCGTATCAATCCGTCGCCGTACCTCTTCCTCCTCGAACT
>CAZCIJ010000007.1:0-6109 GCA_964498265.1 uncultured Gaiellales bacterium
AGGTCCGTGCGAGGGGGCGTGCGGCTGACACGCCAGCCGAACCCGCCGTTGATCGCGCTCACGTTCACGACCGCGTTGACGCCGCGATACGCGTTCGCGGGATCGTCCTCCCAGGAGGGGATCCAGTCCTCCACCGCGCCGAGCACCTCGCGCATGCGCAAGATCGAGTTCTCGTCTCGCCGACCGGCGGTGAACGCGGTGTGGATGAAGTTCCCTGCGACCGCGATCCGCAGCCACAGCGAGCCGAAGTGCCCGAGCACCACCTTGGACTCGGTCGGCTCGCCGAGGATGCACATGTCGGCGACGCCGCCGTGGGAGACGAGGTAGCGGGAGCCGGCGGCGTACCCCCGGTACTGGGGCCCCTGGGCGTCGCCCCACTGGGCCTTCTCGATCTCGCCGCAGACGGCCGCGACGACGACGTCGCCTCGGAGCTGCACGGCGGCGTCGTCGAGGGCGCGCAGCGCCTCGACGTAGCAGGCGAGCGCCCCCTTCATGTTCGAGATCCCGAGCCCGTACAGCCGTCCGTCCTCGACGAAGGGGCTCGGCTGGAAGCCGGGCACGTGAGCGAGCCACGGCTCCCGACCGGAGTACGAGGTGTCCATATGGCCGTTGAGCATCAGCGAGAGGCCGCCGCCGGACCCTTCCCGCACGCCGACCACGTTCGCGCGCCCTTCCTCCACCTGCTGCCACTGCACGGCGAGACCGAGACCGCGGAACGTCTCGGCCACGAGCTCCGCCATCGCCTGCTCGTCGCCCGTGAAGCTCGGCGTGGCGATCGCCCGGCTCGCCCACTCCACGAGGCGATCGCGGTCCACGGCGCCGGCGATCCGCTCTTGGACGTCGCTCACCCGGCTCCCATGGCGACGGTGCGGTCGACGACCTCGAGGAACCCCGGGAAGTCGACCTCGGGCAGCGGCGATCCCTCCGGGAAGTGGCCCTCGTAGAGGGGGAACAGGCCTCCCGGGATCGACGGATTGAGCACGACCGTGCCGAGGCCGGCGGCCGAGTACTCCTCGATCCGCTCTCGCACGCGCTCGACCGGGCCGCTCAGGGTGAGCGCGTCCGCCATCCCGTCGGGGACGAGTCCCATCGCCCCGATCGGGTCGCCGGCGGCGACGCGTGCCTGGATCGCGCGCAGCTCGCGCTCGAAGCCTGCCATGGCGATGGACTGCTCGTACGCGGGCGCCGACTTCAGCGCGGTCGCGAACATCACGACCTGCCCCTTGTTCTGCTCGACGCCGTCGGGGCCGACGATGGCGGGAAAGCCGCAGGCCACGTCGAAGCCCTCGAGCGAGCGGCCGGCCCGCTTCGCGCCGCGCTCGAGCGCGGGCAGCACGACCCGCTCGAGGTACGGGAGCGAGTAGACGTAGCCGAGCAGCCCGTCCGCGAGCTCGCCGGCGACCTCGACCGCGTTCTCGCCGATCGCGGCCAGGTAGAGGGGCACGCGCCGCTCCGGCGGCTGCATCTGGAGCTGGAAGCCGCGCACCCTGAAGATCTCTCCCTCGTAGGTCACGACCTCCCCGTCCAGGATCCGCCGCAGGATGGTCAGCGCCTCCCGGACGGCCTGGAGCGGACGGCGGTAGCGGCTTCCGTGCCAGTTGTCGACGTACGTGCGGGACTGCAGGCCGACGCCGAGGGCGAAGCGCTCGCCGGAGAGCGCGTGCAGCGTGGCCGCGGTCATCGCCGTCGTCACGAGCGAGCGGGACCAGATCCCCACGATGCCGGTCGCGAGGCCGATCCGCTCGGTGCGGGTCGCGACGGCCGCGGCCGGCACGAACGCATCGCCGAAGGTGATCTCGGAGAACCAGGCCGAGTCGAACCCCCTCTTCTCGGCGCGCTCGCCGACCTCCACGGTCATACCGGGCGGCAGCGCCTGCAGGTAGAGACCCAGCCTCATGTCTCGCGGAAGCGCGGGAGCACCTTCTCGCCGAAGAGCCGGATCTGGTCGTGGCGCCGGGCGCCCCAGAGCTCGAGCATGACGTGCGTGCAACCGGCGTCGCGGTACTCCTCGATCGCCTCGACGCAGTCCGCCGGCCTGCCCGCGATCGGCTTGCAGCGGTCGAGGATCGAGTCGGTGACCTCGGCCTTCGCGGCGAGCCGGCCCCCGCGCTCCATCGCCTCGGCGACGGGCCGGATCTCCTCCGGGTCGATGCCGGCGAGCTCCAGAAGCGTATCGGCGGCGCCGCGGATGTTCTGCACCTTGTTGGCCAGGTACATGCCCGCGATCTCGCGAGCCCCGTCCCGCCCCTCGTCGCGGTCCTCGCCGATCGAGGCGACGACGGTGCAGCCGATGTCGACGTCGGCGCGGACGTTCTCGCGCGTGTAGCGGACGAACGCAGGCGTGGTGATCGACGGCGTGAGGCAGCCGTCGGCGATCTCCCCGGCGAGCGCCTGCATCTTCGGCGCGGTCGCGGCCACGTAGACGGGTGGAACGTCCCTGGGCGTCTCCGCGTCGTCGGTCAGGCCCGGAACGGAGGCGCTCCACGTGTCGCCCTCGTACTCGAACGGGCCTCCCCCGAGCACGCCGCGGACGATCGCGACGGCGTCGCGCATTGGACCCAGCGTCCTGCTCGTCTGCGCCCGGATGTTGTTGAGGAAGATCTTCGACGTCCCGAAGCCGAGCAGGAACCGGCCCGGGCCGGCCGCTTCCTGGACGACGCGCGCGTCCATGGCCACCTGCACGGGATGGCGCGTGAACGGCGAGATGATGCCCCAGCCGACCGTCAGGCGCCGCGTCTCCCTCGCCATCAGGGCGGAGACGACCGTCGAGGAGCGGGCCTCCATGCCGTGCTTGCGCCACCACGGATAGGCCTCGGCGAGCCACACCGTGTCGATGCCGGCCTCGTCCATTACGCGAGCGCTCGCCAGCATCTCCTCGAGCGGCTCCATGCTGAGCTGCATGACCCCGATGCGGAAGGGCACGCCCATCCCAGGGCGCCCGTCCCCTCTAGCCGCCGCCGCCGGCGGCGGCTTGGAGGCCTGTCCGGGAGGTGTCGGCGGTGGATGGCACGCGGCAGGCGGCGCGAGGCAAGGACGCAGGGAGCGCCAATATGCAGGTCATATCGGCGCGACCGAGGACGCAGCACCGCGGCGTCTGACGCCTGTCAAGCACCATCGTTCACCTCCCGGACAGGCCCCCAACCTCGCGGTCGAGCGCCGCGAGCACGCCCTCGACCTGCTGGTTGACGATCGGCTGCAGGACGCGCTGACCCATCGACCCGACCTGGCCCAGCACTTGCACGTCCGCCTCCCAGTCCATCGAGGTGGAGGTTTCCTGGGCCGTGAGATGGAACTGGGTCTCCATCGAGACGACTGCGCCGATGCCGGTGCCCTTGGCGCGGAGGGCAGCGTGCTCGGGCGCTCGCTCGTCCGTCTTCTCGAACTTGAAGCCCAGCTTGAGACCGCCCATCCCGAGGGGGACACGCACCCTCGCCGACCAGCGCCGCTCGTCCTCGACCTCGAAGGACTCGACGCCCGGGAGGAGCTTCGCGAGACGGGAGGGGTCCATGAGCACCGCCCAGACGCGCCCGCGCTCCGCCTCGAAGACCTTGGTGCCGGAGACCTTCACCGCGTCGTCACCGACACCTGCGACCGGCTCTCGTCCGGGTGCTCCATGAGCCGGTAGACGCGCTCGGGGGAGTTGTGGGAGTCGAGCACGACCCCCCGGCCCGCGCCGCGCAGAGCGTCCTGGATGGCGGCGCAGATGGCGTGGATGCCGCCGCCGCCGCCCTCGCCCATCCCCTTCGCGCCGAGCGGCGTGAAGGGCGAGGGGCTCTCGATCGCGCCGGTCTTGATCGTGGGGATGTCGAGGGCGTGCGGCACGTGGTAGTCGTAGAAGTTGGCCGTCAGCAGCTGGCCCTGCTCGTCGTAGCGGAAGGTCTCCCACAGCGCGGCTCCGATCGCGTGCGCGGTCGCTCCGTGCACCTGGCCCTCGATGATCTGCGGATGGATGCGCGTGCCGCAGTCGTCGACGGCGGCGTAGTCGACGATCTCCACGGCGCCGGTCTCCTTGTCGATCTCGACGACGCAGGCGTGGATCTGCGTCGCGTACGTCAGCGTGAGGTTGCCGTAGTTGCGCTCCCGGTCCGGCAGCTCGAAGTGCGGCCGGTAGACGTAGCGGCAGTTGAGGGTGATGTCGTCGAGGTCCTCGGGAAGCCCGGCGTTGTTCATCGCGATCGTGGCGCCGAGGGCGACGAACGGCAGCGCGGCCTCCGGATCGTCCGCGCGCCTGGCCATGCTGCCTTCGAGGACGACGTTCTCGGCCGTCGTCTGAAGCATGTGCGCCGCCAGGCGCTTCATCTGCGCGGCGAGCGCGTCCGCCGCGCCCTTGACGGCGCCGAGCCCCGTGACGGCGAACTGGCTCGCGTACGTGCCCGAGAGCCCCGCGGAGACGTTGAACCACGTGTCGTGCCCCGGCCGGACGTTGACCTCGTCGGGCGAGCAGCCGAGGATGTCGGCCACGACCTGTGCCGCGGTCGTCTCGTGGCTCTGGCCCTGGGGAACCGTCCCGATCGTGACGACGACCTCGCCGAAGTAGTCGAGCTTCACCGAGGCCGCCTCGTTGTTGCCGGAGAACTGGAGGTCGGGGTTGAGCAGCGTCGACTGGCCGAAGTTGTTCGTGCCGGAGTCGAGGGTCGAGCCGATCCCGACGCCGAGCAGCTTCCCCCGCGCCTCCGCGTCCGCCCGCATCTCCCCCTTCCGGCCGTAGCCGACGAGGTCGAGGGCGACGTCGAGGCAGCGCGCGTAGTCGCCCGAGTCGTAGACGCACCCGTTGGGCGTCGTGTAGGGCATCTCCTCGGCCTTGACGTAGTTGCGCTTGCGCAGCTCGACCGGATCGAAGCCGAGCTCGTGGGCCACGACGTCGACGATCCGCTCGCAGAGCCACAGCTGCTGCATGCGCGAGTAGCCGCGGTTCGGCGCGACGGGCGACTTGTTGGTCACGACCTGGGTGAAGTCCACGCGCACGTTGCGCCAGCGGTAGACGCCGGGGGTGACCTGCGCCCAGATGATGCAGCCGAGGGGCTCGTAGCGGGGAAAGGCCCCGCAGTCGTCGAGCGCCCTGACGGAGAAGCCGAGCAGCTCGCCGTCCGCGGCCACTGCCACCTCCACGTCCAGGAACGTCCGCTCGTTCCCGTGGGCGTTGGCCATGTGCTGCTCCGAGCGGTACTCCGTCCACTGGATCGGCCGGCCGAGCTTGCGGGCGAGCAGGGCGCAGGCCGTGAGGTAGGTGTGGGTCGTGATCTTGTTGCCGAAGCCGCCGCCGATGTCCTGCGTGACGAAGCGGAGCTGGTCCACGCCGACGCGCAGCGCCGGGCCCATCCAGATGGCGGCGACGCCCGGCATCTGGTGGTTGCAGTGGAAGGTCCAGACGCCCGTGCCGCGGTTGTACTCGACGACGGCGCCGGAGCACTCGAGCGGCGTCGAGGAGAAGCGGTCGAAGTGCAGACGCTCGATACGCACGACGTGGTCTGCCTCAGCCTTCGCGCGCTCCCAGTCCCCCCAGTCGAACGCCCCGTGCCAGACGACGTTCGACCCCGCCTCGTCGTGGAGGACGGGCGCGTCTGGGTCGAGCGCGCGCTCGGGGTCGACCACGACGTCGAGCGGCTCGTACTCGACCTCGACGAGGTCGGCCGCGTCTCTGGCGAGCTCGCGCGTGGCCGCGACCACCGCGACGACGGGGTCGCCCACGTGCCGCGCCCTGCCGACCGCCAGCGCGTAGTCCTTGATCTTGCTGCCGGGCTCGACCGAGAGCTCGAAGAAGGGATCCGTGAGGATCGCGACCTCGTCGCCCGTCAGCGTCCCGTAGACGCCGGGCACCTCGAGCGCGGGCGAGACGTCGATCGAGGTGATCTTCGCGTGGGCGTAGGGGGAGCGCACGAAGTGCACGTAACCCATCCCGTGGCGGCGGACGTCGTCGACGAACACGCCCTGGCCCTGGACGAGGCGCCTGTCCTCCTTCCGCGGGATCGACTCGCCCTTGAACGCGCCCCGCTCGAGCTCGACCCGCTCCGGCGCGGTCGTCGTCATTTGACCTTTTCCCGCCTTCGGCGGCAAGAGCTCAACCAAAAGGCGCGGTCTGTGCTCCTGTCCACCCTCGACTCCTCCCGCG
>CAZCIJ010000007.1:6119-25264 GCA_964498265.1 uncultured Gaiellales bacterium
CACGGCGCGACCGGGGACGCAGTATCGCGGTGCGTGACGCATGTCAGGCGCTCTGGTTCACTTTCTGGACAGCCCCTTAGCGCTCCCGGCTCTGCCGGGAGGCGCTGAGAATCGCCTCCACGATGTTGACGTAGCCCGTGCAGCGGCAGATGTTGCCCTGGATCGCCTTGCGGACGTCCTGCTCGCTCGGCGTTCCTCCACGGTCGAGCAGGTGCTTCGCGCTCATGAGCATGCCGGGCGTGCAGTAGCCGCACTGGAGCGCGTGGCGCTCCGAGAACGAGCGCTGCAGCGGATGGAGCTCGCCGTCGGCCGCCGCGAGCGACTCGACGGTCTCGATGCGCGACCCGTCGGCCTGAACCGCGAGCAGCATGCAGGACTTCACCGCCTTGCCGTCCACGATGACGGTGCACGCGCCGCAGTTGCCCGTGTCGCAGCCGATGTGCGTGCCGGTCAGGCCGCAGTCGTCGCGGATGAAGTGGACGAGCAGCCGCCTCGCCTCGACGGCGAGCTCGTACGTCTCCCCGTTGATGTCGACTGCGATCCGCTTCTCGAGCACGGGCTCGGTCATCGCGCGCCGAGTCTCATCGCATGGCTCGCTCGATCGCCTGCACGGTGGCTCGCACGGCCATCACCTCGGCCAGGTGGCGGCGGTAATCGGCCGACGCATGGACGTCGCCGGGAGGATCGAGCGCCTCGCCGAGGCCCTGGGCGGCAAGCCGGACCGACGCGTCGGTCGGCGCGGCGCCCTCGAGCGCCGCCTCCATCGACTCCGCCCGCACCGGCGTCGCCGCGACGCAGCCGATCCCGACGCGCGGCTCGGCGACCGCGCCGTTGACGCGCAGGGCGGCCGCGACGTTCACGATCCCCGTCCCGTCCTTGCCGATCGTCATCGAGGCGAAGCCCGCACCCTCACCGGGCGCCGGCTGGGGGAGCGTGACGGCCGTCAGGAGCTCGCCGGGCTCGACCGCCGTCATGTAGACACCCACGAAGAACGCGTCGGCCGCAACCGAGCGCTGGCCTTGCGCTCCCGCGATCGTCATCCGCGCGCCGAGCGCGACCATCAGGGGCGGGAAGTGGTTGGTCGGGTCGCTCGAGCAGAGGTTGCCGCCGATCGTGCCGCGATTGCGCACCTGAACGTCGGCGATCACGCTCGCGACCTCCCCGAGCACGGGACGGACCTCCGCCAGCCGCTCGTCGCTCTCGATGGCCGCGTAGGTCGCCATCGCGCCGAGCTCGACGGCGCCGTCGTCGTGCACGACGATGCGGTCGAGCCCGTGAATCCCGGCGAGGTCGACGACGACGTCCGGCGCCGCGAAGCGCAGCTTCATGACGTTGACGAGCGTCTGGCCCCCGGCGAGGGCCCGAGCGTTGTCGTGCTCCGACAGCAGCTGCACGGCCTCGTCGACCGTGGAGGGCCGCGCGTACCCCACCCTCGGAAGGAGCATCAGCTTCTCACCGCCGGCATCGACCTCTCACGATCGTCGCTGATAGGTGATATCTGATAACAACGACGCGCGAACGTCAAGCCCCATCCTCGAGGGCGAACAGCTCCTCCCCGCCCATCGCCTCCGCCAGGAGGTTGGCCGTGATGGCCAGGTGGTTCCACATCTCCCTGGCCGCGCGCTCGGGCCGTCGCTCCACGCACGCGGCGAGGATCGCCTCGTGCTCGGCTCGCCGCTCGCTCAGGCTGCGCTTGACGACGAGGGCTCGCCGGTAGCGCTCGCTCGACTCCCACAGCGGCGTGATCAGCCGAAGGAGCCAGCGGGAGCCCGAGCGCCGGTACAGCGCGAAGTGGAAGTCGGTGTGCGCCGTCCACGTCGCGGCTGCGTCGTCGTGGCCGTAGGCCTCGACGTAGCGCGCGAGCGCCCCGGCGGCGACGAGGCCGTCCTCCTCGCCGAACTGCGCCGCGCCGAGCTTCACCGCCAGCGGCTCGAGCGCCAGGCGAGCCTGGTAGACGTCGCGCAGATCGGTGAGCGAGAGCTCGGTCACGCGCGTCGCGCGGTGGGGGGCGAGCTCGACCAAGCCCGCCGCGTCGAGCCGGCGGATGGCCTCGCGGATCGGCATCGGGCTCATGTCGAGCGTCTCGGCGAGGCGCTCGATCCGAAGCCGCTCGCCCGGGGCGAGCTGTCCGCTGAGGATCGCGTCGTGCAGCGCCGCGTAGGCTTTCTCCGCGAGCGTCCGGTGCCCGCCCGAGGGGGCCCAGAGCGCCTGCGCGGCACGCGAGTCGGCACTCATCGTCGATATTTGATCACGTGTCGCGACGAGGTGCGTGACCGGAGCCTTGCCACCTCTCGTCGAGGACGCCGTAGAATCGCTCGGTAACCGTTTCACGGGACCTGACCGCACAGGTCCTCCTCGAGGAGAGGAAACCGCGTTCATGGCTTCTGAGGTCCTCCTCCCAGCGTCGCCTGCCGAGGCGGTCGCCGCGTTCGGCGACGGGAGAGGCGTGACGGTCGTCGGCGGCGGCACGATCGTCATGCCCGAGATCAACTACGGCCGGCTCACGCCGGACAAGGTCGTGCTGCTCGCCGGCGCCGGCCTGTCCGGCGTCGCCCGGGGGGACGGCGTCGTGCGCATCGGCGCCACGACGCCTGTCGCCGCCCTCGAGGGCGGCGACGAGCCGCTCGCGTCTGCGGCGCGGCACGTGGCCGACCCGGAGATCCGCGCCCAGGCCACGGTGGCCGGGAACCTGTGCGCTCCGCCGGGCGACGTGCCGAGGGGTGACCTGCAGGCTCCCCTCGTGGCGCTCGCCGCTCGCGTGCGCTCGCTCGGGCCCGGCGGAGAGCGGACGCAGCCCGTGGAGGAGTTCCTCGCCGGCGAGGGCTCGGGACGGCTCGTCGTGGAGGTCGAGTACGACGACGTCCGGCGCACGGCCGCGCACGCAGCCGTCCGCCGGCCGCACTCCCACCACTACACCATCCTCTGCGTCGCCGCCGTGCACGAGGAGGGCGTGACTCGCGTCGCGGTCGCCGGCGCGGGCCCCGTCGCCGTGCGCGCGCGCTCGGTCGAGGACGCGCTTGCGCGCGGCGAGGCTCCGCCCGCCGCCTGCCAGCGCGTCGTGGACGACGTCGAGGAGACGCTCCAGGACGACGCGCTCGCGTCGGCCTGGTACCGCAGGCGGGTGCTGCCGACCGTCGTCGCGCGTGCGCTCGCGTCCCTCGGCGCAGGCGAGGGACGCGACTAGGGACGATGGTCGCAGCGATGATCTTCACTTTTGGTCGAGCTTTTGCCCCTGAGGGCGAAGCCCGAAAGGGGGAAAAGGTCGTATGAGGCTGACCGTCAACGGCATCCAGCACGAGGTGGAGAGCCAGCCGCTCGCCTCCCTGCTCCACGTGCTGCGCGAGGAGCTGGGCGTGCTCTCCCCGAAGGCCGGCTGCCAGCAGGGTGGCTGCGGAGCGTGCACCGTCCTCGTCGCCGGCGAGCCGCGCCGGGCGTGCCTGCTTCCGCTGGCTGCCGTCGCGGGCGGCCGCGTCACCACCGTCGAGGGCCTCGGGACGCCCGAGCAGCTCTCGCCTGTCCAGGCGGCGTTCCACGAGCACTACGCCGCCCAGTGCGGGTTCTGCACATCGGGCATGGTCATGGCCGCGACGGCGCTGCTCGCCCGCGACCCCAGTCCGCCGCGCGACGAGATCGAGCGCGCTCTCTCTGGCCACGTCTGCCGCTGCACCGGCTACGTGAAGATCGTCGAGGCGATCGAGGGAGTCGCCCACGGCGAGGCGCTCGATCTCTCGCGTCACCTCGCGCGCGACCAGCAGGCACCGGACGTCGAGATCAAAGGAGCACCGGCATGAAGGCAGTTGGCGCCCGCCTCCCCCGCTACGACGGCGTCGCGCACGTCACAGGCCGCACGGTCTACGTCGACGACGTCCGCGTTCCCGGGACGCTCTGGGCGAAGGCGCTGCGCTCGCCGCACCACCGCGCGAACATCAGGAGGCTCGACACCCGCAAGGCGGAGCAGCACTCCGGCGTCCGCGCCGTCGTCACCCACGCCGACGTCCCGCTCAACGTCCACGGACACCTCGAGGCCCTCGGCATCCCCGGGGACGAGCCCCTCCTTGCCGCAGACGACGTGCGCTACAAGGGCCAGCCGATCGCCGTCGTCGCGGCCGAGGACGAGCAGGCCGCGCTCGAGGCCGTGGAGGCGATCGAGATCGAGTACGAGGAGCTCGAGCCGCTGCTCGACGTCCGCCGGGCGTTCGACCCCGACGCGCCCAGGATCCACCCGTGGGGGAACTGGTACCCGCACTTCGAGGGGGGGAAGGACCGGCGCCAGATCCGCAAGGGCGATATCGCCTGGGCCTTCGAGAAGGCGGACGCCATCGTCCAGGGCGTGTACCGGCCGCAGGCGATCGAGCACGCCCCCATCGAGACGCAGGTGGCCCTGTCGGTGCCCGAGGCCGACGGGCGGCTGACGATCTACTCCTGCACGCAGGCGATGTACTTCTCGATGGGCGTGGTCGCCGCGCACCTGCAGGTGCCGCTCAACAAGCTGAAGCTCGTCGGCGGCACGGTCGGCGGCGGCTTCGGCGGCAAGGTGGACACGGCCACGGAGACGGTGGCGGCGCTGCTTGCGCTCAAGTCGGGCCTCCCGGTCAAGTGGCGCTGGACGCGCGAGGAGGAGTTCCTCGCCTCCTCGACCCGCGCGCCGTGGCACATGGAGATCGCCGACGCCGTCACGAGCGACGGCTGGATCCTGGGGCGCAAGATGCTGACCCTCCACGACTCGGGCGCCTACGCGCGCTTCTCCCCGTACGCGCTGACGAAGCACTCGTTCCACCACGCGGGCGCCTACACGATCCCGAACGTCCACTTCGACGGCTACGTCGTCTTCACCAACCGCGTGCCGACGACGGCGATGCGCGGCTTCGGCGTCACGTCCGTCTCGTACGCGGTCGAGACGCACGTGAGCCGGGTCGCCGACGTGATCGGGATGGATCCCTACGAGCTGCGCCTGAAGAACGCGAATCGCGTCGGAGACACGACGCCCAACACCGTCGTGCTCAAGGATCCGTCGACCGTGCCCGTCGTCCAGGAGCTCGCGGGCGCCGCCGGCGTCGGGCTCGCGACGGAGTACCGGGCGATGACGAGCGGCGTGCGCTCCGGCGACGCCCTGCCGGAGCACCTTGTCGCCCAGCAGGTCGTGAACGGGAAGGAGGGCTAGACCGTGGCCAAGCATCGCGGCCGGGGGCTCGCGACCATCGAGTACCCGACCGGCATGAACCAGAACGGCGACCCGAGCCAGGCGTGGATCAAGGTCAAGCCGGACGGACGCATCGACGTCTTCGCCGGCACGGTCGACATCGGCCAGGGCTCGAGGACCGTGCACACCCAGATCGTCGCCGACGCCATCGGCGTGCCGTACGACTGGGTGACGATGGACAACTCGAACACCGACTCCTCCCCGGTCTGCACGGGTACGTTCGCCTCGCGCGGCACGTTCATCGGCGGCAACGCGGTCCGCTTCGCGGCCGAGCGCGTCCGCGAGCGCGTCCTCGACATCGCCTCGCGCCAGCTCGAGGTCGACGCGGCCGACCTCGACATCGCGGACGCCGAGGTGTTGGTGAAGGGCGCTCCCGACCGGAAGATCGGCCTTCCCGACGTGGCCGCCGCCGCAACCTGGGCGTACGGCGAGCTCATCACCGGCACCGGAGCGGCGCTGAAGCCCTACGCAGCTCTCGACCCCGAGACGGGCGCCGTCGAGATCGAGCCCCACTCGGCCATCTCCTACGCGGGCTGCGTCGCCGAGGTCGAGGTCGACGACGAGACGGGCGAGGTGACGGTCACGCGCCTGATCCAGGCGTACGACGTCGGCCGTGCCATCAACCCCACGCTCGTCGAGGGCCAGATCCAGGGCGGCGCGATGATGGGGCTCGGGCTCGGGCTCCTCGAGGAGGCCTATCCCTACTACCCGTCGATCGAGCACCGCGGCGCCGAGTTCGGCGCCTACTTCCACCCCGCCGTGGAGGACCTGCCGGAGATCGACTCGCTGATTCTCGAGAATCCCTCCCAGGACGGCCCGTTCGGGGCGAAGGCGATCGGCGAGATGGCGAACAACGCCCAGCCGCCCGCGATCGCCGCCGCGATCCACGACGCGGTCGGCGTCTGGATCACGGAGATGCCGGCGACTCCCGAGCGCGTGCTCAGGGCCCTCGACGGGAAGGAGCGCGGCGAGGGAGCGCCCCGGCGGGAGGGCAAGCGGGTGATCTTCGACGAGGACATCTCGATCAATGCCGTCGGGCGCGGCTCGGTGAGGTTCGAGCTCGATGGCTGAGGTCTCGCCGTTCCGCAGCTGGAACGGCGTCGAGCCCTTCGAGCTCTTCGACGGCGTCCGGCTCCAGGCGATCGGAGGCGAGCAGCTGCTGCTCTGCCGGGTCCGCTACGAGCCCGGGAAGAGGGTGGCGCGCCACAAGCACGAGCACACCGAGCAGGTGATGGTCATCCTCGACGGCTCGCTCGAGATGGACATCGAGGGCGAGTCGAGGACGCTGTCGGCCGGCGACGTCGTCGTCGTCAATCGCGGTCTCGAGCACGAGCTCTACTCGAAGGACGGCGTGACGTTCTTCGAGGCGCTCGCACCCGTCCCCCGCGACCACGTTCCCGACCCGGAGCGAGACCTCGTCCTCGGGCCCGACGGGGGCGCCGCGCACGTCGAGCGCTGACGAACGCGCACCTGGACCAGGGCTGTCCGGAGCCGGACCTCCCCAAGGTCAGGTCCGGGAGCCCCAGTCGACGTCCGAGAGGCTCGCCAGGGCGAGGACGAGCGAGTGCGTCCCCTGGCGGCCGTGCCCCTGGGCCACCAGCGCCACGTAGAGCTGCTCCGCGAGCGCGAGGCCGGGCAGCGACAGGCTCATGCGTCGCGCCTCGGCGAGGGCGATGCCCATGTCCTTGACGAAGTGCTCGACCATGAAGCCGGGATCGAAGCTCCCGGCCAGCATGCGCGGGCCGTAGTTCGAGAGCGACCACGAGCCCGCCGCCCCGCCCGAGACGGCCTCGAGCACGACCTCGAGGTCGAGACCCGCCCGGTAGCCGTAGAGCAGCGCCTCGCACACCCCGATCATCCCCGTCGCGATGAGGATCTGGTTGACCATCTTCGTGTGCTGGCCCGCGCCGGGGCCCCCCTGGTGCACGATGGTCCTCCCCATGCTCTCGAGCAGCGGGCGCACGCGCTCGAGCGCGTCGGCGTCTCCCCCCACCATGATCGACAGCGTCCCCTCACGGGCGCCGACGTCTCCGCCCGAGACGGGCGCGTCGAGCGCGTCGACGCCTCTCGCCTTCGCCGCAGCGGCGATGTCGACGGCCAGCGACGGCTCGCTCGTCGTCATGTCGACGACGACAGATCCCGGTCGCGCCGCCGCGAGGACGCCCTCTTCGCCGAGGATCACGTCGCGCACGTCCGCCGGGTAGCCGACGACCGTGAAGACGACGTCGGCTCCGTCGGCCGCCTCGGCCGGGGATTCGGCCCACGCGGCCCCCTGCGCGACGAGGTCCGCCGCCTTCTCCCGCGTGCGGTTGTAGACGGTGATCGAGTGCCCTCCCCGAAGGACGTGGCCGCACATCGAGCGGCCCATCACCCCGGTGCCGACCCAGCCGACGCGCGTCACCGCGCTCCCTCCAGCGCGGCTTCCCTGATGTCGCTGAGCGTTCGCCCCGGGACGAGCGCCTCGGGGTCGACGCGCAGCTCGAGCACGGACGGCGTCCCAGCCGTGAGCGCGCGCTCGAACGCCTCCGGGAAGTCCTCCGTGCGCTCGACCGCCTCCCCGTAGGCGCCGAAGGCGCGGGCGTAGGCGGCGAAGTCGGGGTTGACGAGATCCGTGCCGTAGGGCCTGCCCGGGAACTGGCGCTCCTGGTGCATGCGAATCGTCCCGTACATGCCGTTGTTGACGACGAGGAGCACCACGTCGGCACCGTACTGGACCGCCGTCGCGAGCTCCTGGCCCGTCATGAGGAAATCGCCGTCGCCCGAGAAGCAGACGACGTCGCGGTCGGGGTGGAGCAGCTTCGCGGCGACGGCCGCGGGAACCCCGTAGCCCATCGCGCCGCTCGTCGGCCCGAGCTGGGTCGGGTAGCGCGAGAACTGGGAGAAGCGGTGCGCCCACACCGAGAAGTTGCCGGCCCCGTTCGTGAGGATCGCGTCCGGCTGCAGGCGATCCCGAAGCCAGAGCACGACCTCGCTCAGATTGAGCGCTCCCGGGGAGGGCTGCGGCCGGATCCACTCCTCGTAGTCGGCCCGGGCGGCCGCCGCCCACGCGGCCCAGCGCGAGCCGTCGACCGGCGGCAGCCGTCTGGCGGCGGCCGCGAACTGCGGCAGGCCCGAGTTGATGGGGACGTCGGCGTGGTAGACGCGGCCGAGCTCGTCCGCGCCGGGATGCACGTGGACGAGCCGCTGGCGGGGACGCGGGATGTCGACGAGCGTGTACGAGGAGGTCGTCGCCTCCCCGAGCCGCGCGCCGACGGCGAGCAGCACGTCTGCCTCCTCGACGCGCCGTGCGAGTCTCGGGTTCACGCCGAGGCCGATATCGCCCGCATAGACCCGCGCGCGGTTGTCCACGTAGTCCTGGCAGCGAAAGGAGGCGCCGATCGGGATGCCGGCCGCGTCCGCGAAGGCGAGCACGTCGGCCGCGGCCTGCGCGCTCCAGCCTCCGCCGCCCACGATCATGAACGGCCGCTCGGCGGCGGCGAGCAGCGACCGCATCGCCTCGAGGCTCTCGGCGCCTGGATGCGCCTGCACCACTTTGTAGGGCTCGGCGTCCGGAACGTCGCATTCCTCGCCGAGGACGTCCTCGGGGAGGGCGAGCGCGATCGGGCCGGGACGGCCGGAGACGGCCAGGTGGAAGGCGCGGCTCACCAGCTCGGGGATGCGTGCCGGGTCGCCGACCTCCGCCGTCCATTTGGTCAGCTGCCCGTACATCCGGCGGTAGTCGACCTCCTGGAACGCCTCCCGCTCGAGCGTCGCGCGAGCGACCTGGCCGATGAGGAGCACGACCGGCGTCGAGTCCTGGAACGCCGTGTGCATGCCGATGGCGGCGTTCGTCGCCCCGGGGGCGCGCGTCACGAAGCAGACGCCCGGGCGCCCCGCCAGCTTGCCGTAGGCCTCGGCCATGTTCGCCGCGCCGCCCTCGTGGCGGCAGACGACGAGCCGGATCGCCTCACGCACGTCCGCGAGGGCGTCGAGCGCGGCGAGGTAGCTCTCCCCCGGGACGCAGAAGACGGTGTCGACGCCGTGGATGCGAAGCTGATCGACGAGGACGCGGGCGCCGGACCGCGTCACGGGTGGAGCGGCTGGTCGAAGAAGACCGTCGCCCGCTGGGTCTTCGGCTTGTCGGCGTCCTGCGGGTTCACGTAGCGGATCGTTCGCTTCCCCTCCCATTCCCGAGGAAGGAGCATGACCCGGACGAACGCCGTCGCCTCCTCCTCGCTCGCCGCCGCGTAGACGGGATCCGGCCCGCGCTCGAACCAGGCTTCGAAGGGCTCGTACGTCGCCGAGCGGCCCTCGGTGTCGATGCGAATGCGCCCGGCGAGCAGACAGCGGATCCCCGGTCCCGGATGCGTGTGCAGGAAGGCGACGCCCCCGGGCGGGAAGTCCACGCGGTCGCAGCGCATGAGCCAGCCTGCCGAAGGGTCGAGCGTCACGTCGGCCGAGAGCAGTGCGCCGTCAGCCGGGCCCTCGTGGAGCTCCCAGAGTAGTGCGCGTCCGCGCACGGCTGCTGCGCCGAAGTGCGCCTCGTTGCGGACGACGTCGTAGACGGCGTGGCTTCCCGGACCGGTCTCGACGCCCTCGCGGTGGTCGAACAGCGAGAGCCTCGTCAATGGAAGAACTGTCCGCCGTCGATGACGATCGTCTGGCCGGTGATGAAGTCCGCTCCCGGGCCTGCGAAGAACACCGCGGCCCCGACGACGTCCTCGGGCTCCTCGTCGCGCTGGATCGTGCGCGCCGCGATCGAGACGTCGCGCAGCTTCTCGATCACCTCGGGGTTCGCCTTGACGCCCTCCGACATCGTGAACCCAGGCGCGACGCAGTTGACGCGCACGCCGTCCTTGCCGAGCTCCTTCGCGAGCGCGCGCGTGAACGCCACGATCGCTCCCTTGCTCGTCACGTAGTGGAGCAGGTAGGGAACGCCGCGGAAGGGTGTCCCCGAGGAGATGTTGAGGATCGAGCCGCCGCCCCGCTCGCGCATCACCGGCACGACGGCGCGGCACGTCAGGAACATGCTGGCGACGTTGACGTCCATCACCCGGCGCCACTCCTCGAGCGGGATCTCCTCGAACGGGCGCATGGCGAGCGACGCGTAGAGGCCGGCGTTGTTCACGAGCACGTCGATCCGTCCGCAGCGCGCGACGGTCTCGTCGACCATCAGGGCGACGTCCTCCTCCGAGGCCACGTCGACCGTCAGCCCTACGCCGCCGGGGAAGGCGGCCGCGGCCTCCTCGGCCCGGGCGAGGTCGGCGACGACGATCCGAGCGCCGGCCTCCGCGAGCCCGTTGGCGATCGCGTTGCCGATGCCCTGCGAGCCGCCGGTGACGATCGCCACCGTGCCCTCGAGATCCGGCATCAACCTTTCCCGCCCTTCGCGCGCAAGAGGTTGACGAAGAGATACCGGCTCGCCGGTGCCACGCTCGCCTCTCCCAAGCTCCGCCTAGCGCTCGCCGGGATCGAGGATCCCGGCGAGCGCTAGGTACTTGACCTCGAGCCACTCCTCGATGCCGTACCTTCCGCCCTCGCGACCGATCCCGGACTCCTTGACCCCGCCAAACGGCGCAACCTCGGTCGAGACGAACCCCGTGTTGACGCCGACGATGCCCGTCTCGAGCGCTTCCGAGACGCGCCAGATGCGTCCGAGGTCGCGGGCGTAGAAGTACGCGCAGAGGCCGTACGGCGTGTCGTTGGCGACGCGCACGGCCTCCTCTTCGGAGTCGAACGGGATGAGCCCCGCCACAGGCCCGAAGGTCTCCTCGCAGGACATGCTCATCTCCGGCGTCACGCCCGTGAGGACGGTCGGCTCGAAGTACGTCCCGCCGAGCGGGTGCGGGTTCCCGCCGACCAGCACCTCGGCTCCCCTGCCGGCCGCCTCGCCCACGTGCCGCGTGACCTTCTCGAAGCCCTGCTCGTCGATGAGCGGGCCCACCTGGACTCCCTCCTCGAGCCCCGACCCGACCTTCAGCCCGGACGCCAGCTCGACGAGGCGCGCGGTGAACTCCTCGAGGACCGACCGCTGGACCAGGATCCGGTTCGCCGAGATACAGGTCTGGCCCGAGTTGCGGAACTTGCAGGAGAGCATCGCCTCGACGGCGGCGTCGAGATCGGCGTCGTCGAAGACGATGAAGGGCGCGTTCCCTCCGAGCTCGAGCGACACCTTCTTCAGCTGGCGGGAGCATCGCTCCATGAGGAGCTTGCCGACCGCGGTCGAGCCCGTGAACCCGAGCTTGCGCACGGCGGGGTTCGACGTCATCTCCGCGCCGATCTCGGGGGCGTCGTCCGCGGCGCCGGTGACGACGTTGAGCACGCCGCCGGGCAGGCCGGCGCGCTGCGCGAGCTCGCACACGGCGAGAGCGGACAGAGGGGTCTGCTCCGCCGGCTTCAGCACCATCGTGCAACCGGCCGCCAGCGCCGGAGCGCCCTTGCGCGTCACCATGGCGGACGGGAAGTTCCAGGGCGTGATGCCGGCGGCGACGCCGACCGGCTGCTTGAGCACGAGGACGCGCCGGTCGGGGAGCGACTGCGGGATCGTGTCCCCGTAGACGCGCTTGGCCTCCTCGCCGAACCATTCGAGGAAGGAGGCGGCGTACGCGACCTCGGCGCGAGCCTCGGCCAGCGGCTTCCCCTGCTCGAGCACCATGAGCACGGAGAGATCCTCCTGGTGCTCCAGCATCAGGTCCGCCCAGCGCCGGAGGATCGCCGCCCGCTCCTTGGCCAGGAGCTTCCGCCAAGCGGGATAGGCGCGCTCGGCGGCCGCCACGGCGCTGCGGGTGTCCTCGGCGCCCATGCGCGGCACGTCGGCGAGGCCCTCGCCGCTCGCGGGGTCGGTGACGGCGAAGGTCTCGCCCGAGCGGGAGTCGACCCACTCGCCGCCGACGAAGGCCTTCGTCCTCAGGAGCGCCGGGTCGCGCAGCGGGACGGAGGTCGTCTTCGCGGTGGCCACGACAAGGAGTCTATGCGAGGCCGGCGAACCCTCGACGCGGCCTGTGAAGCGGATGCTCCCACGTGCGCTCGCCGCCCTCGCCGTCCTGGCGGTGGTGGTCCCAGCCGGCCGCGCCGCGACCGCGGAGACCCTTGCCGCGGACGGGCGCATCACGGCGGAGTCCTTCGTCGCCATCGACTCCGCGTCGGGCCGGATGCTCGTCGCGAAGGCGGCACACGAGTCGCGGCCGATCGCCTCGCTCACGAAGGTGATGACGGCGCTCGTCGTGATCGAGTCCGGCCAGGTCGACGGCACGGTGAGGGTCCGGCGGGCCGCCACGCTCGTCGAGCCGACCAAGGACTCCCTGAAGGCGGGACGGAGGTACCCGACGGTGTTGCTGCTCTACTCGGCGCTCCTCGGCTCGAACAACGACGCGGCGGCCGCCCTCGGCTACGCCTGGGGCGGGGGCAACATCGGTCGCTTCTACGAGCTGATGACGGCCCGGGCCCACCGCCTGGGCATGCACGACACGACGTATCGCAGCGCCTCCGGCCTGAACGACGTGTCGAACCGCTCTACGGCCTACGACCAGGCGCTGCTCGGCCGCGCTGCGCTGCGCAACCCCCTGCTCGCGCGGATCGCGCGGACGAAGCGGAAGGCGTTCCCGCGCTACGGCCGCACGTACGTCAACCACAACAAGATGCTGTTCTGGCACACGGGCACGATCGGGATCAAGACCGGCTGGACGACGGCGGCCGGCGGCTGTCTCCTGACCGCGGTCCGCCGCGGCGGGCACACGGTGATCGCGGTCGTGCTGGACTCCGACGACATCTGGCGCGACATGCCTCGCCTGATCCACCGCGCCTTCGCGCGCATCTACGTAAGGGCCTAAGCGGTCAGGAGCTCGGGACGCCCATCGGCCCGTAGCCGAAGGAGGGATAGCGCTGCGTCAGGAGGTAGGCGTAGCCGTTCGTCTGGGCCGCGAAGCCAGCGAATCCGAGCGCCCTTCTGATAGAAGACTCCGGTGTCCGTCCACGACTTCACCGGACGCATCGCTCTCGTCACGGGTGGCGCCAGCGGCATCGGGCGCGCGTGCGCCCTCCGGTTGGCCGCGAGCGGAGCGGCGGTCGCGATCGTCGACCGCGACGGGGAGGGAGCCGCCCGCGCCGCGCGCGAGCTCGGGGAGCCCGCCTTCGCCGCTGCGGCGGACGTGGCCGACTCCGCACAGGTCGGCGAGGCGGTCTCGGCCGTCGAGGCCCGCTTCGGGCAGATCGACGCGCTCGTGTGCTCGGCCGGCGTCGGCGGCGACTCGCTGCACACCGTCGACGTGTCCGACGACGAGTGGGAGCGCGTCTTCGCCGTCAACTGCCACGGGGTCTTCTTCTGCAACCGCGCCGTGATCCCCGGCATGGCCGCACGGGGGTACGGACGCATCGTCAACGTCGCCTCCATCGCCGGCAAGGAGGGCAATCCCATGGCCGCCGCCTATTCCGCGAGCAAGGCGGCCGTCATCGCGCTGACGAAGTCGATCGGCAAGGACCTCGCGGGCACGGGCGTGCTCGTCAACTCGATCGCCCCGGCGGTGATCCGCACGCCGATCCTCGACCAGCTCTCGCAGGATCACATCGACTACATGGTCGCGCGCATCCCCCTGGGGCGGCTCGGCGAGCCCGAGGAGGTGGCTTCCCTGGTCGCCTACCTCGCGAGCGAGGAGTGCTCGTTCGCCACCGGCGCCTGCTTCGACATCTCGGGCGGCCGCGCAGTGTACTAGAGGCTAGATAATCGATTGCGTGGTCGACCGATGTGAATGAGCGCGTCCTCGTCACGGGGGTGCTCGGCTGCCTCGGCGCATGGACGGCCAGGACGCTCGTCCGCGACGGCACTGCCGTCGTCGGCCTGGATCTCGGCGGCGACCCGCGCCGGCTGCAGGAGATCATGGAGCCTCGCGAGCTCGATCGCGTCCACCTCGTCCACGGCGACATCGCCCGTCTCGAGGACGTCGAGCGGGCGCTGGACGAGAACGACGCGACGCACGTCGTCCACCTCGCTGCCCTCCAGATTCCCTTCTGCCGCGACGATCCGGCGCTAGGCGCCCGGGTGAACGTCGTCGGCACCGTCAACGTCCTCGAGGCCGTCAGGCGGCGGCGCGAGCGCATCGCCGGGCCCGTCGTCTACGCGAGCTCCGCGGCGCTCTACGGCGCGACGGACGCCGAGCGGGCCGCGAGCGACGAGAACGCCGACGCCCGTCCGAGCACTCACTACGGCGTCTACAAGCAGGCGAACGAGGGCAACGCGCGCATCTACTGGCAGGACGCAGGCGTGCCGTCGATCGGGCTGCGCCCCTACAACGTCTACGGGCCCGCTCGCGACCAGGGCATCACGGCCGAGCCGACCCATGCGATGAGAGCGGCGGCCGGCGGCCGCGGGTACCGCATCCCCTACGGCGGGCGGCTGGTCTTCAACTACACGGCCGACGTCGCACGGGCCATCGTCGCGTCGAGCCGCTCCGGCTGGCAGGGCGCCGCGGTCTTCAACGTGCCGGGGACAGCGGCGCACATGAGCGAGGTCGTCGCCGCGATCGAGGCCGCGGCGCCGGCGGTCGCGGGCCTGGTGACGTTCGACGACGCGCCCCTGCCGCTCCCCGCCGAGCTCGCCGTCGGCGGGCTGGAGAAGACCGTCGGCGCCTTCGCCGTGACGCCGCTTCGGGAGGGCGTCGCGGCGACGATCGAGCACTTCCGCGGCGGCCGAAGCGGCCGCCGCGGAGCATGATCTCATCGAGGACCGCGCAGCGGCCGCGTGTATAGAGACGAGACGACTGATCGATCCCATCGATCAATCGTTAGGGAGTCGTCGCGCGGCCGACCTCGGGGGCACGCTCGGCGGGAAGCTTCACGCCGTGATGGAGACGCTCGCGCGTCAGCGTCGCCGAGAGGAGGGCGAACGCGCCCGCCGCGCCGACGATGACCCAGAGCGAGGCGGTGAAGCTCCCGGCGGCATCCCGCACGGCGCCGAGCGCGAACGGCGAGAGCGCCCCGAGGGTGTACCCGGCCCCGAGCATGAGGGCGGCCGCCGCGCCGACGCCCGCAGGGTCGCCGGCGACGTCGAGCGGCAGCGTCATGACGAGCGAGAAGGTCGCCCCGATGGCGAAGCCCAGGAGCGCGACCCACGCCCATGCGCCTCCGGGCGCGAGGATCACGCCCAGCATCGTGCCGAACTGGGCGGCCGCGAGCACGCCCAGGTAGAGACGGCGGGAGCCCCACCGGTCCGCGATCACCGCGACGCCGAGACCGCCGACGAGGCCTGCGCCGTTGAGCACAGCGGTGAGGGCGCCAGCCGAGCCCGTGCTCCAGCCGCGCTCGACGTAGGCGTCGGGGAGCCAGGAGTTGAGCCCGTAGAAGCTCGTGGCGAGCAGCGCGAACAGCGCCACGAGCGTCCAGGCGACCGCGCTGCCGACGGGAAGCCGCGGCGGCCGCACGCCGCTGCGACGGTGCGGCGTGCCTCCGCGCGTCTGCCACAGCCAGAGCAGAGCGAGCGCGACGGTGACGGCGGAGAAGGCGACGAGAGACGCACGCCAGCCGCCTGCCACGGCAGCGATCGGGACCGCGAGGGCGGCTGCGAGGGTCGAGCCGGCGTTGATCCCGGTGGCGTAGATGCCGGTGGCGAAAGCCGGCCGGTGGGAGAAGCGCTCCTTCACGGCGACGGGCATCAGCGCCCCGGCGAGGCCGATGCCGATGCCGACGGGGATCGTGAGGAGAATGACGCCGACCGCGCCGGGAGCCAGCGCTCTGGCGATCCCCGCCATGCCGATGAGCCCGATCGACGCGAAGATGGCGATCCTCGAGCCCAGCAGCCCGAGGAGATACGGCGCCGGAGGCGCGAAGAGACCCATGCACAGCACCGGGATCGTGGCGAGCAGGCCGGCGACGGCGTGCGAGACGTCCAGGTCCTCCTGGATCTCCGGCAGCAGCGGCCCGATGCCGACGATCTGCGGCCTCAGCGCGAGCGCGGTCGCAAACAGCGCGGCGAGGAGAACGGCGGGACGGCCGAGCCTCATCCGCTCGGTGGTCGATCGGCCATCCAGTGCTCATATCACACCGGCGCGCTTCACCCGTCTCTCGGATGCCGTGTGACCGGCCCGCTCCGCGGCCGCCGGCGCGCCGAACGGGTGCTAGCCGTACCCGACGCGACCGGGTGGCTGCACCCGGCGGAGCCCGCGCCCCTGGCACACTGCCACAGTCGCAGGGGACGCCCGGATGACAGCTGACGCCACGCTCGCCATCGAGGCCTCTGGCCTCGTCAAGACCTTCGGGCCCACCCGGGCGGTCGACGGCGTCGACCTGGCGGTGCGCAAGGGCGCGGTCTACGGCGTGCTCGGCCCGAACGGCGCAGGCAAGACGACGACCATCCGCATGCTCGCGACCCTGCTGCGCCCCGACGCGGGCCACGCACGCGTGCTCGGTCACGACGTCGTCGCCGAGGCCCCCACTGTCCGCGGCCTCGTCAGCCTCAACGGACAGCTCGCCTCGGTCGACGAGGACCTCACCGGCCGGGAGAACCTCGTGCTCGTAGGACGCCTCATGGGCCTCAAGCGGGCGCAGGCCAAGGGGCGGGCGCACGAGCTCCTCGAGGCCTTCGGGCTCGCCGAGGCCGCCGGACGCCAGGTCAAGACCTACTCGGGCGGCAGGCGGCGCCGGCTCGACGTCGCCGCGAGCATCGTCGTGACCCCTGAGCTGCTGTTCCTCGACGAGCCGACGACCGGACTCGATCCGCGTTCCCGAAACCAGGTGTGGGACATCGTGCGAGCCTTCGCGGCCGGCGGTACCACGGTGCTGCTGTGCACGCAGTACCTCGACGAGGCCGACCAGCTCGCCGACGGCATCGCCGTCATCGATCACGGGAGGGTCATCGCCGAGGGCACGCCGGCCCAGCTCAAGGCATCGGTCGGCTCCGGCGCGCTGCACGTTCGCCTCCTCGACCCAGACCGGCGGCCCGACGCCGAGCGGATGCTGACGGCCGCGCTCGACGCCCAGGTACACCTCGAGCCTGATCCGGCCGCGCTCTCGGCCCCGTGCGCCGCGGCTGACGTCGCCGCCGAGGCCATCGCCGAGCTCTCGCGAGCGGGGATCGCGGTCGCCGGATTCTCGCTCGACCAGCCGAGCCTCGACGAGGTCTTCCTCGCGCTGACCGGCCATCCGGCGGAGGAAGCACCGTTCGGGAGCGACGGCGCCCAGCTCGAGGAGGAGGCCGCTTGAGCGCCGTCCCGACCCGCCCCCGCGCGAGGCCCGCGACCGACGAGGCGCTGCGGGCAGCCCTCTTCTCCGGGCCGCGGCCGCAGCACCCGAGCGGGGTGTCGGCGTCCCTGACCTTCGGCTGGCGGGGGATGCTGAAGATCAAGCACGTTCCCGAGCAGCTCATCGACGTGACTTTGACGCCCGTGCTGTTCACGCTGCTCTTCACCTACATGTACGGCGGCGCCATCTCCGGTTCGACCGGCGCGTACCTCCAGTTCATCCTGCCGGGGATCCTGACGATGTCCGTGGCGTTCACCACGGTCTACTCCGGAGTCGCGCTGAACACGGACGTGACCAAGGGCGTCACCGATCGCTTTCGCTCGCTGCCGATCTGGCGGCCGGCTCCGCTCGTCGGCGCCGTTCTCGGCGACAGCGTGCGCTACCTGGTCGCCGGGTCCGTCGTCGTCGTCGTGGGGGTGATCCTCGGGTACCGGCCCGAGGGCGGCTGGGAGGGCATCGTCGCGGCCATGCTGATCGTCGCCGTGTTCGCGTTCGGCCTGGCCTGGGTCTTCACGACCGTGGGTCTCCTGATGCGGTCGCCGAACGCGGTCATGAACGGGGGCTTCATGGCGCTGTTCCCGCTGACCTTCCTGAGCAACGCCTTCGTACCGCCCGAGACGCTTCCGGGCTGGCTGGAGGCGTTCGTCGACGTCAACCCCGTCTCCCAGGTGGTGACCGCGGCGCGCGGGCTCATGGACGGAGCCGCCTCCGCGGGCGACATCGCGCTCGTGGTCGGCATCGCCGCGGCGCTGACGGCCGTGTTCGCGCCGCTCACGATGCACCTGTACCGCAGGAAGGCCTAGATTCCCTTCTTGTCGAAGTAGCGCTTGATCCCCGCGTACGTGAGATCGAAGCCGGGCAGCTGACGGTACAGCTCGCGCTCCTCCCCCGCCTCCGCGGCGAGCTCCGCCTCGGCGTGCGCTACGAAGTCCTCGACGCTCATCCCGCCCTCGACGCGCGCGCCCCAGGCGCGCAAGCGCTCCCGAGCCCGGTCGATGTGCGCGGCCGGGTCGGCGACCTCGCCGAAGTGCGGCAGGCGGAGCACGACCGGACGCCGCGCCTGCAGCACGTCGAGCGAGTGGGCCCACGCGTCGAGGTCGATCTCGGGCGGAGCCGCCGCCGGGTACAGGAACCGCCCCGGCGGGATGAGACAGCCCAGAGCGTCGCCCGGGTAGCACGCGCCGTCGCCGGCGAGAAACGCAACGTGGTGCCAGGCGTGTCCCGGCGTCGGGACGACCTCGAGGCCGGCGAGCCGCTCGCCGAGAGCGTGCACGTTCTGCGCCGGCACCGGGACGAGCTCGCCGAAGAGCCGGTCGAAGTCGTCCCCGTAGAGCCGCCTCGCGCTGCGTTCGAGCCGAGCTGGATCCACGAGATGGGGAGCTCCCACCGCGCTCACGTGCACCTGCAGCGCCGGATGACGCGCGACCAGCGTTCCGGCGGCCCCGGCGTGGTCGGGATGGATGTGGGTCAGGAGGAGGTGGCGCACGTCTGCGAGCTCGAGGCCGCACTTCCTGAGCCCGCTCTCGAGGGCCTCGGCGCACGTCGACGGACCGCAGTCGACGAGAGCGGGCTCGTCGCCCTCGAGCAGGTAGGAGGCGATGACGTGCGGCTCGCCGAGATGGTAGAGGTCGATCAGCCTCGCCACGTCTCGCCCACGCTAGCGCGCCGATCCGCCCGTAGCGCCGCGGTAAGCATCGCGGCACGCCGTCGGCGGAACTCGATCGCATGGCGGCCGAAG
>CAZCIJ010000007.1:25274-27288 GCA_964498265.1 uncultured Gaiellales bacterium
GAGCGTTCTCTCAGGGGTGACCGGAGGGACTCGAACCCTCGACCACCGGGACCACAACCCGGGGCTCTACCAGCTGAGCTACGGCCACCGCGCTCGCTCGTCACTGTACCGAAGCAGGTGCGAGAATCAGCTGGACGCGCTGCTACGCTCGACGCGGGCGCCTGTAGCTCAGCGGACAGAGCAGCGGCCTTCTAAGCCGTTGGTCGGGGGTTCGAATCCTCCCAGGCGCATGGGCGGATCGCCCGAAGCCATGCGCCTTCGGGACCCAAGCCGTACTCTGTCCTGGCGACGGGCGCCCCCGGATGGAACACGATCTGGAACGGAGGGGGCCGGGCCGCGGCCCTCTCCGTCTCCATCGCGCTCGTTCCGTTGGCGCTCCTCGCGCTCTGAAACCCGCTCTAATCAGCAGGGTTGCTGGTGACCGCTGACGGAGGCAGGGCTCCGAGCCCGTCTTCTAGCCCGGCCTATCAATCGGCGGAGTACAGGACGCGTGCTAATGCTGCGCAGCCTGCTAGCCGGGCCCCGCTGGCTAGCTGCACGCGAGGGCGCAGGCGAGGCTGCTCGGCGCGCGTGCTGCGAGGGTCGCACGCTGGTCTCACTAGCTCTGGGGATGCGAATCTGGATGCCGAGCCTCAGACTCCCTGGTGGGCGCACGAGGTGGAAGACAGGAGGCGCAGGCGAGCACTGAAGGCCAGGCTCGCCGCGGACGACCTGACCGTCGCGGCCAGTCCGTTCGGGCAAGAGGCAGATACTCGGGTATCTACGACGGTGAGCGTCCGAGGAGCGAACCGCAGGCGACCGAACTGGCTGGTCAGGGCCGCGCTGGTTGTGCTGGCCTTGATCGTCCTGATCCCGGCTGCGAAGGCGCAGGCAGCGAACAGCATCACCGCCCCCGATACCGGCGGCGACGTCGGCCGCCTGTACAGCTCGCTGGCGCTGGGCCCAAGCGGCAACCCGGTCGTCAGCTACTACGACGCCAGCAACGGCGACCTGAAGCTGCTGCGCTGCAACGACCCCAACTGTGCCGGTGGCGACGAGAGCATCACCGCCCCCGACACCGCCGGCGACGTCGGCGCGTACAGCTCGCTGGCGCTGGGCCCAAGCGGCAACCCGGTCGTCAGCTACTACGACGCCAGCAACGGCGACCTGAAGCTGCTGCGCTGCAACGACCCCAACTGTGCCGGTGGCGACGAGAGCATCACCGCCGCCGACACCGCCGGCACCGTCGGCGAGTACACCTCGCTGGCGCTGGACGCAAGCGGCTACCCCGTCGTCAGCTACTACGACTTCAGCAACCACGACCTGAAGCTGTTGCACTGCGGCAGCCCCAGCTGTGACACGACGCCGCCGGTCATCGCGGTCGTGATCGATCCGGGCGCGTACGACTACGGGGAGGTGCTCGTCGACGGCGGTCCCTCGCCGTCGCAGGTGTTCACGGTCTCGAACGTGGGCAGCGGCGACTTGGTCGTGGCTGGGGTGTCGTTTGCGGGCGCGGACGCCTCGCAGTTTGCGCTCGGCGGGGATGGCTGTTCGGGGCAGACGCTGGCGCCGGCGGCGAGCTGCCAGGTGGGGGTCGTGTTCGACCCCTCCTCAACAGGGGTGAAGAGTGCGAGCCTGCAGGTGGCAGACAACGCGCCGGGGAGCCCGCACACGGCGGCCCTGTCGGGGATCGGCATCGAGGCGCCCGTGCCGGCGCCGCTGCTGTCCTCGCTGAGCCCGACCTTCGGCCCGGCGGGGACGTCGGTGACGATCGTGGGCGCGGGCTTCACGGGCGCGACGGCGGTGCTGTTCGGCGAGGTGGGGGCGGCGTTCACGGTCGTCTCGGATACGCAGCTGGTGGCGACTGCGCCGGCGCAGCCGGTCGTGCTCGGCAGGGCGGCCCGGGCGCCGCAGGGGCTCGGGCTGACGGTGCCGGTCGTCGTGGTCGGCCCTGGCGGGGCCAGCAACGCGCTCTCCTTCACCTACACCAACCTCGGTGTGTCGGTGCCCGGCCCGTGCGACCCGCTCTACAGCG
>CAZCIJ010000008.1:0-24094 GCA_964498265.1 uncultured Gaiellales bacterium
GCTCGCGCGCCTCGGCTTCGAGCTGCGCGAACTCGCCTTCGATCTCGTCCGGGTCCGCGGCATCGGCCCGCGCGAGGAACATCGTCGCCAGGTCGTGGCGGACGTCCACGAGCATACAGCCGAGCGCCGACGTGATGCCCGGGTTCGGCGGCACGAGCACGGTCGGTATCGAGAGCTCGCGCGCAAGCGCGGCTCCGTGCAGCGCACCGGCGCCGCCGAAGACGACGAGCGCGAACTCGCGCGGGTCGTAGCCTCGCCGGATCGAGATCAGGCGGACGGCGTCCGCCATGTTCGCGTTCGCGACCTGGATGATCGCGCCGGCCGCCTCGGGCACGCCGAGTCCCAGCGGTTGGGCGATCTCGCGCTGGATCGCCCGTTCCGCAGCAGCTTGATCGAGCCTCATCGCGCCTCCGATCAGCTCGTCGCCAAGCCGCCCGAGCGTGAGGTTCGCGTCCGTGTTCGTCGGCCTCCCGCCACCGCGACCGTACGCAGCGGGGCCCGGGTCGGCGCCGGCGGATTGCGGGCCGTTCCTGAGCGATCCGGCGTCGTCGATCCACGCCAGCGACCCCCCGCCGGCGCCGATGGTCAGCACCTCGATCGACGGGAAGCAGATCGGGTAGCCGTACTCGATGAACCACTCCTTCGTCACGCGAAGCTCGCCTCCGTACACGAGCGAGATGTCGGTGCTCGTGCCGCCCATGTCGAGGCCGATCGCGTGCTGGTGCCCGCACAGCGCTGCGATGTGCCGGGCCGCGATCGCTCCCGCCGCGATGCCCGACGCCGCGAGACGCACGGCGAGGCGCTCGACCGTGCGAGGCGTCATGACGCCGCCGCCGGAGTGAAGGAGTAGGAGATCGCCCCGATAGCCGTCCGCTGCCAGGCGCCGGCCCAGGCTCGTCGTGTAGCCGGCGACGAGCGGCGAGACGACGGCGTTCGCGACCGTCGTGGAGAAGCGCTCGTGCTCGAAGATCTCCGGGAGGATGTCGCTCGAGGTCGACACGGCGACACCGGGAAGCTCCTCCTCGAGGATCTCCTTCATCCGCCGCTCGTTGGCCGGGTTGGCGTAGGAGTTGATGAAGCAGACGGCGACGGTGGACACGCCGCGGCGGCGGAGGATGCGGGCGACTCCGCGCGCCGCCTCCTCGTCGAGCGGCTCGAGCACCCGTCCCGAGTAGTCCACACGCTCCGGTACCTCGAGTCGGTCGCGCCGGCGAATGTAGGGCGGCGCGACGTCCTTGTACGCATCCCAGAGATCGTCCTTCGTCCCGCGGCGGATCTCGATGATGTCGCGAAACCCCGCGGTGGTCACCATCGCGGCGGGCGGGAACCGCCGCGTGAGCAAGGCGTTCGTCGCCACCGTGGTCCCGTGGGAGAAGACGACGACGTCCTTCAGGTCGACTCCGACCTCGGCGACGCCGGCGAGCACTCCCTCCATGGGGTCGGGCGTCGTCGGCACCTTGGCGACCTGCACGGAGCCGCTCTTCTCGTGGAGAACGCAGATGTCGGTGAAGGTCCCGCCGACGTCGACGGCGATCCGCGTGGCGGCCAAGGCAGCTCCTCGCTCGTGGGTAGACCTTGAGTCTCGAACGAGACGGCGTCCGGATCAATCGGAGATATGCACGAAGATGGGTGTGAAGGTTTGGAGAATCTCCGATTGCCCCGCCCCGGAGCGACTGCGATCGTGCAGCCGTGGCCAAGACCGTCGCCGCGGAGCCATCCGTCAAGACGACACGCCTCTGGCACCCCTTCTCGGACATGGCGTCCGTGCGCGACGCCGAGCTGATCCTCGCGCGCGGGGAAGGCGTGTGGCTGTGGGACGAGCGAGGACGTCGGTATCTCGACGGGACGGCAAGCCTCTGGTACGCGAACGTGGGTCATGGCCGGACGGAGATCATCGATGCGGTCGCCGCCCAGATGCGCGAGCTCGAGACGTACTCGATCTTCGGCGACCTCGCCAACCGTCCCGCGCTCGATCTGGCCGAGCGTCTCGCCGCCCTCGCTCCCGTGGACGGCGCGCGGATCTTCTTCACGTCCGGCGGCGGCGAGGCCATCGAGACGGCGACGAAGCTCGCGCGCCTCTACTGGCAGACGCTCGACCGGCCGGATCGCATGCACGTCGTCAGCCGGGCCAATGCGTACCACGGCAGCCACGGATACGGGACGAGCCTCGGTGGCATCGAGCCGAACCGGGCGGGGTTCGGGCCCCTCGCCCCGAGCATGACGCGCGTGGCCCACGACTCCGTCGACGCGCTCGAGCAAGCGCTCGCCGACCTCGGCCCGGAGAACGTCGCAGCCTTCGTCTTCGAGCCGGTCATCGGCGCAGGCGGCGTGATCCCGCCGGCGCCGGACTACATCGAGAGCGTCACCGAGCTCTGCCGTGCGCTCGGCATCCTCGTTCTCTGCGATTCGGTCATTTGCGGCTTCGGAAGGCTCGGGACGTGGTTCGGCTGCGAACGGTTCGGTATCGAGCCGGACATGATCACCTTCGCGAAGGGCGTCACGAGCGGCTACCTGCCGCTCGGGGGCGTCGTCGTCTCCGAGCGGGTTGCCGAGCCTTTCTGGTCGGCGCCCGGGCGGGTCCCGTTCAGGCACGGCCCGACGTACGCCGGCCATGCGGCGTGCTGCGCCGCCGGCCTCGCGAACCTCGACATCCTGGAGCGCGAGGGACTCGTGACCCGCGGGCAAGAGCTCGAGGATCACCTCATGGCCGCGCTCTCAGCGCTCACCGATCACCCCTTCGTGGCCGAGATCCGAGGCGGTACGGGCCTTCTGGCCGCCGTCGAGCTCCGCCCGGAGCTGCTCGAGCAGCTGCCCGGCGCGACCTGGCGTGCCTACGTGCGCATCCGCGAGGCCGGCGTCATCCTGCGCCCACTCGTCAGCTCGCTGGCCATCTCCCCTCCCCTGACGATCGCGCCGTCCGAGCTCGACATCATCGCCGACGCCATCGCCGCGGGCCTCGACGGCCTGAGCGGCGACATCTAAGTTGGGGGAACCCCTGGTTCCCCCAACGGACCCCCTCCTTGCGAGCGCCCCGGGCTCCTCAGGCGGAAACGGAGCCGGCGGCTCGCAGCGAGGTGGAATTTCGCCTCTCGTTTGCTGAGCCTCCTGCCGGGCCAAGCCCGGCTCCGGCGGCGCATCCTCGCGGCCCAAGATCCAGGAGAATCTGTCACAACGTCACGAGTTTCCGCCACCAAGAAGGGCTTGGCGCCTGACGTTGCGCGAGCGGCGGGGCTGCGTCGGCGCTAGCATCGAGCCAGGCGGCGGCATGACCTTCACACTCGGCAGCTTGCTCGATCACGAGGAGCTCGGCCTCAGGCTGATAGCCGGCGCTCCGGAGCGCCTGTCGCACCCAATCGCCGGCGCGCATGCGATCGAGATCGACCACCCCGTGCGCTGGCTGGAGGAGAACTGGGTCATGCTGACCACGGGCGTGCGGCTGCGGCACAACGCCGCTGCGCAGCGCAAGCTCGTCGCAGAGCTCGACCAGGGCGGGATCACAGCGCTCGGGTTCGCCGAGCACGTGGTCTTCAAGCACGTGCCCCGCGCCATCCTCTCGGAGGCAGAGCGGCGAGGGTTTCCCGTCTTCGCCGTCCCCTTCGAGACGCCGTACCGGGCGATCATCAGCTTCGTCAACCGCTCGCTGCTCTCGAACGACTTCTACCTGCTCCAGCGGTCGATCTCGATGCAGAACTACCTCATCGACGCGCTCGGAGCCGACCAGCCCGAAGACGAGCTCGTGACTCGGCTGGCATCGCTCCTCGGGAGCACGGTGCTGATCTACAGCCCGAACGGCCGACTCGAGGCATCGCGCGGAGAAGGCCCTGCGGCGGCGATCTGGGCAGCGATCGCCGAACGCCCGCCCAGCTTGCAGGACTTTGCGGTCGGCCGCTGGTACGTCGTCTCCGTCCCTATCGTCGTCGGCGGCGTGACGAGACACTGGCTCGCCCTCGCGACACGGCGCCGCAGCGTCTCCGAGCAGCTGGCGCAGCCCGTGATCCGGGCCGCGGAGCGCCTCCTCGAGGTCGTGGCGACCGCGCGCGAGAGCGCAGCGGCCGAGGAGCGGGCCGTCCGCTCCGAGCTGCTTCGCCGGGTGCTCGCGCACGAAGCCGGGACCGACGACGGGGCGCTCGCCGACCGCATGGTCGCATTCGGATTCGTGCCCGGCGAGCCTTGCTTCGTCGCGCTCGTCGCGACCCCCACCGGCGGGGTCGCCGAGCTCCAGCGCGGCAGCGCGGTGCTCGAGTCGCTTCTCGCCGCGTCGCACGCGCCGTACTTGCTCGCTCGATCGGACTCGGAGCTCATCGTCCTCGTCCAGGGAAGCGGCCACTTCGAAGACTGGTTGAGGAAGGCGGCGAAGGCGGATATCGATCTCCTCGCCGGTATCGGGCGCGGGTCGACCTCGCTCGCCGGCATCTCGAAGTCGCTCCGCGATGCCGAGCTGGCCCTCGTCCAGCTCAGGCGCGACCGCAGCCACGCTCGCCGCGCGCTCCGCTTCGAGGAGCTCGACCTTGCGGCGTCGCTGATCAGCGATCTCGGAGTCGATCGGCTGCAGCCGAAGGTCGACGCGCTGCTCGCGCCGCTGCGCGAGAGCGGCATGCTCTACGAGACGTTGCTCACCTACCTGGCCGAGGATCTCGACATCGGACGTACGGCGAGGGCCCTCCACCTGCATCCAAACTCCCTCCGGTACCGGCTCGCCCAGATCGAGCAGCGTCTCGGGCGTCCCCTGCGCTCGCCCGCGACGATCGCGAATCTCTACCTCGCCGCGATGGCCGACCGCTCGGCCGTCGGCGGGAACGGCGCGATCAGCGGATCTTCGCGTCCGTTAGAGCCGCGGCCTCGCGGTACGGTCTCTCCTCGCGCCGGATGAGATCGGGGTTCACCTCCGCCCGGTGGACGAGGGCCATGGTGAGCTGCTGAAGAGCGAGGGCCGTCGCCGTCAGCGCCGAGACGGGCGCCGGCGCCGCTTCGATATCGGGAACGACGACGATCCCTGCGGTCACGAGCTCCTCGTCGACGGCCTCGGCGACGTCGGCCGTTGCGATGAGCGCCGTCGGCATCTGAAGGCGGCGGCAGGCGCGCAAGGCCGTGACGGCGCGCTCGGCGCGTTGCAGGCGCCCGCGGCGGTCGGCGACGATGAGCACCGCGCTCGTCGTCTCGCCCGCCGAGACGAGGTGTCCGTGCTGGAGCGTCTCGAGGCCGCGCATGGCGGCCGGCACGCGGACAGCCTCCTCGACCTTCAGCGACAGCTCGCGCGCGGCAGGCGCGTCGGCGCCGCTTCCCACTGTGAGGTGGAGCGAGGCGCCGTGGAGGCCGGCAGCCGTCCTCTGCGCCGCGGGAAGCGATCGTCGTGCCGCCTCGAGGTGCGCCTCGAGCAGCGCAGGGTCAAGCGCGGTCCCGGTCAGAGCAGCCCCGGCGTGAGCCGCGACCAGGATCGGCGCGAGGTAGCCGATCGTGTGGCAGAACGAGCGGTCGGCGACCGGGAGATCCACCCGCATGTCGGCCGCGCTGGCCGCCGGCGTTTCGGGGCCGGCCGCCGTGATGAGCACCGTCCTGGCGCCGGCCTCACGCGCCGCCAGAAGCCCCTGCACCGCAACCCGCGAGCGACCGCCATGCGACACGGCGATGAACAGCCCGCCGCGAGGATCGGCGGCGGAGTCGAACGACTCACGGGCCTGCACCATGCCACCGGAGGCTCCCACGCTCCGCAGGGCGTCGTCGAGGATCTCGGCCACGCCCTGGGCTGCGTACTCGCTCGTCCCGGACCCGGCGACGGAGATCGGCTCACGCGCCTCCCAGGTCCGCCGGACGAGGCCGGCGACCTCCGCCGCGGCCTCGGCGAGCTCTGCGGGAATCCGTGCGAGCGACGGCTCGAGCGCGATCATGTCCTCGGTCACCCACGGAGGGGCCTCCCGAAGCTCGGGGAAGTACGGCAGGTACCAGTCGGGAAGCTCGGCCACGCGCGGCGAGGATACCCTGGTCAGCCGCCCAAGGTGACCAGTACGCGGCCGGCGGCCCCGCTCAGGCTTGCCGCGATCGCGTCGTCGACGCGCGCGAGCGGAAAGGACGGCCCGAGCGCTCCCGCGAGGTCGAGCCGGCCCGCCCGCACGTGCTCGATGAGAGCGGGCAGCGCGGCGGCGGGATCCTCGGAGCCGTACAGCGATCCGGTGAGCAGCTTCTCCTCGTTCGTCAGCGCCGCCGGATCGAGCTCGTAGCGGACGCCTGTAGGCGCCATGCCGACGGCGACGACCGTTCCTCCGCCCCGCGCCGCCCGCACCGCGAGCGCGAAGCTCTCGGCGCCGCCCACGGCGTCGAAAGCGTAGTCGAACTCCCCTTCGACGCCCTCCGGCGCGACGGCTTCGCTCGCCCCCAACCGAAGGGCCTGCTCGCGGCGCTCGCCTTGCGGGTCTACCGCGACGATGCGCCCTGCCCCGGCGAGCCGGGCGCCCTGAACGCAGAACTGCCCCACGCCGCCGGCGCCCACGACGAGCACGGACGACCCGGCCGTCACGCGCGCGCGGTTGAGGACGGCGCCGACGCCCGTCAGGGCCGCGCATCCGACGAGCGCGGCCTGCTCGAGCGAGACGTCGTCCGGGAGGGGCAGAGCCGCAGCCGCCGGAACGACGACCCGCTCCGCGAGCGCCCCGATCGCGGTCATGCGGTAGACCGTCTCCCCGTCCAGCCGCATCCGCGTGCTTCCGTCGGGCAGGGTGCCCCGTGCGATGCCGGCCCGCAGCGGGGCGCACGCGTAGCGGCGGCTCGCCCGACAGGGGCCGCACTCGCCGCAGGAGGGCGCCCACGAGAGAACGACCCGGTCGCCCGGCCGGAGCCCCTCGACGGCGGCGCCGACCGCCTCGATGACGCCGGCGCCCTCGTGCCCGAGCACCAGCGGCGTCGGGCGGTGCCATTCCCCGCGCACGACGTGCAGGTCGGACCCGCAGATCCCCGTGGCGGCCATGCGCACGAGCACGTCGTCGGCGTGCGGCTCTTCGAGCTCGACGTCCCGGAGCTCGAACGGCCTTCCAGGCGCGCGAAAGAGCGCGGCGCGAGTCTTCACGGCGCGCGTGTGCCGGTCATGCGCGCAGCTGGGGCGAGCGCCGGATCGCAGCCCCTTACGACGAGCGTCTCCGCGACGCGGCGGCCCGCCGCCGGGGCGAGGCAGCGCGCCTGCGCGTCCGCCGCTTGAGCGCCGCGAGCACGTCCGTCGTGGGCACGCGCTCGGCGATGTTCTGCAGCGCGTAGTTGAGCGCCGCGTTCTGCCACTCGTCGTCGATCGTGGAGGTCCCGTCGGTGACGACGATCGCACGATAGCCCGCGTCGGCTGCGTGGCGGGCCGTGTGCTCGACGGAGAAGTTCGTCCACGCGCCGGTGATGACGACCGTCTCGGCGCCCAGGCCCTTCAGCAGCGTCTCGAGGTTCGTGTCGTAGAAGGCGTTCATCCGCATCTTCTCGACGACGAGGTCCCCCCGCTTGGGCTCGAGCCCCTTCACGGGCGCGGCGCCCCACGTTCCGCGCACGACCGCGCCTGCCGCGACGGCCTGGAACAGCGGGGCGTTCTGCTTGAGGCCCGGCGCGCCCTTCTCCACGACGTACCAGACGTGGATCACCGGCATGCCGGCCGCGCGGGCGGCGGCGGCCAGCTCCCTGACGTTGGCCACGACCTTCTGGCTCTTCGCGTGCTCGGCGGGCCCCGGCCCGTCGCTTCCCGTGAACGCGCCTCCCGGCATGATCACGTCGTTCTGCAGGTCCTGGATGATCAGGGCCGACTTCTTCGGATCGAGACTGAGAGCCATCGCTGTTCCCCCCTTGAGCGGATCGGCGCAGCCGATTCCTGCTAGCGCATGTAGCCGAGCCTGTTTCCGCCCACCTTCGTCTGGAAGCGGTAGACGGACGTCGAGGCGGGCACGTAGAGGACGTTCCAGTCCGGGCCGCCCCAGTTCAGGTTCCCGGTGTGCTCGGGCACCTCGACCGTGCCGAGGTGCTCGCCCTCCGCCGACACGACCCAGATGCCGCCCGGACCCGTCACCCAGATGTTGCCGCGCTCGTCGCATTTCATCCCGTCGCAGATGCCGGCGTCGAAGTCCTCCGGATCCCCGATGCCGTCCAGGATGACCTCCCCGCCCGTGAGGGTGCCGTCGCCGGCGACCGAGAAGCGCCGGATGTGGAGCACACCGGAGTCGTTCACGTAGAGCGTCTTCTCGCCGGGCGAGAAGCAGAGGCCGTTCGGCTGGCCGAAGTCGTCCGCGAGCAGCTGCAGCTCGCCCCCGCCGGCGGGGAGCCTGTAGACGCCCTGGAAGGCGAGGTCTTGCTCGCGCGGGTTGCCGAACACGTCCATGCGCCCGAACGTCGGGTCGCTGAAGTAGATCGAGCCGTCCGACTTCACGACGACGTCGTTCGGCGAGTTCAGCTCCTTCCCGCCGTAGTGGGAGGCGAGCACCTCGCGGCTCGCCTCGGTCCCGTCGGGGTCGAGCTTCGCCCGGACGAGGTGGCTCGTCCAGTGCTCGCACACGATCAGGCTCAGGTCGTCGTCGAAGGTCATCCCGTTGCACTTGTTGGCGGGCTTCATCACCTCGACGACGCCGCCGTCCTCCGTCCACTTGCGGCGCACGTCCATGGGCATGTCGCTGAACAGGAGGTAGCCCTCCGGGTGCCAGACCGGCCCTTCGGTGAAGGTGAAGCCGGTTGCGATCTTCTCGACCTCGACGCTCGAGGCGACGAGGTCGTACACGGCTGGGTTGTTCGCGATGACACCCATCGGCAGCTCGGTCTCCTTTCTCCGCCTCTCCGGTCGCGCTCGTAGAGACGGCAGCTGGGCACCTGCAAGGGCAGGCGGGAGCTTATAACCGCACGCGTCCGGTCGCAGGAGCGCCGCTATCCTCACAGGGTCGGACGCAACCCGCGAGGGAGGAAGCACGATGAGCACCACCCTGCCCGATCGTACGGCTGAGCGCCCGGAGAGCGCGATCAGCCGCATCAGCCACTGGATCGACGGCGCCGTCGTGGCGGGCACGTCCGGCCGGAGCGGTCCGGTGTACGACCCTGCGACCGGGAGGCAGACGGGCGACGTCGACTTCGCGTCGGTCGAGGACGTCGACCGGGCAGTCGCGGCCGCCCGAGCGGCGTTCCCGGCCTGGCGCGCGGTCTCGCTGGCGCGGCGCTCCGAGCTCATGTTCCGCATCCGCGAGCTTGTCGCCGCTCGGCGCGAGGAGATCGCGCGCATCCTCACGGCCGAGCACGGGAAGGTGCTCTCCGACGCCGTGGGGGAGGTGACGCGCGGCCTCGAGGTGATCGAGCATGCGTGCGGGATCCCGACGCTGCTGAAGGGCGGATTCTCCGAGCAGGCCTCGACCGGGGTCGACGTGTACTCGATCCGCCAGCCGCTCGGCGTCGTTGCCGGCATCACGCCCTTCAACTTCCCGGCCATGGTGCCGATGTGGATGTGGGCGCCGGCGCTCGCCTGCGGGAACTGCTTCGTGCTCAAGCCCTCCGAGAAGGACCCGAGCGCCTCCCTCTACGTCGCCGAGCTGCTGAAGGAGGCCGGGCTTCCGGACGGGGTCTTCAACGTCCTCATGGGGGACAAGGTCGCGGTCGACCGGCTGCTCGAGCATCCCGACGTCGACGCGGTGAGCTTCGTCGGCTCGACCCCGATCGCCCGCTCCATCTACGAGACGGGCACGCGTAACGGGAAGCGGGTGCAGGCGCTGGGCGGAGCGAAGAACCACATGGTCGTCCTGCCGGACGCCGACGTCGACATGGCGGCGGACGCCGCCGTCAGCGCGGGCTACGGCTCGGCGGGCGAGCGGTGCATGGCGATCTCTGTCGTCGTCGCGGTCGGAGACGTCGCCGACGCCCTCGTCGCGGCCATCGAGGAGCGGCTGCCCAAGGTGAAGGTCGGCGCAGGGGGCGATCCCGGCTCCGAGATGGGTCCGCTCATTACGCGCGAGCACCGCGACCGCGTCGCCTCCTACATCGACCGCGGCCGCGAGCAGGGCGCGCGCGTCGTCGCCGACGGCAGGGGCGTGAGCATCCCCGGCGACGGCTTCTTCCTCGGGGCATCGCTCCTCGACGACGTGACGCCCGAGATGGACTGCTACAAGGACGAGATCTTCGGTCCCGTGCTCTCGGTCGTGCGGGCGGCGAGCTACGACGAGGCGGTCGGGCTCGTGAACGACAACCCGTACGGCAACGGCACGGCGATCTTCACGCGCGACGGAGGCGTCGCACGCCGCTTCCAGTTCGACGTCGACGTCGGCATGGTCGGGATCAACGTTCCCATCCCGGTGCCGGTCGCGTACTACTCGTTCGGCGGCTGGAAGTCCTCGCTGTTCGGAGACTCGCACGCGTACGGGCCCGAGAGCGTCCACTTCTACACGCGCGGCAAGGTCGTGACCGCCCGCTGGCCGGACCCCGCGACGAGCACGGTCGATCTCGGGTTCCCCCAGACGCGCTAGACGTGGGGGAACCCCTGGTTCCCCCACGGACCCCCTCCTCGCGAGCGTTCCCGGTTGCTCGGGCGGCAGCGAAGCCGGCAGTCCCAGCGCCAGGTCTAAGGCTGCCTCTCGTTTGCTGAGCCTCCCGCCGGGCAAAGCCCGGCTCCGGCGGCCCCTGGTCGCAACCCAACGTCCGGAAAGACTTGTCACGACGTCACGAGTTCGCGCGACAAGAGAAGGGCGAGGCCGACGCGTCAGTCAAGGCCTGCAAGCCGGCGCGCACGAGCGACGGCCGGGCTGGCGTCGTAGGAACGTGAGATCATGAGCTTCTCGGCCTCGAGCGAGCCCTCGGCGTGGATGGCGAGGACTCCCTGGTAGCCGGCGTACGGGCCCGCCAGCAGATCGCTCGCGAGGTTCATGAGCGCGAGACGCTCGCTCGCCGGAGCCGCCGCGGCGAGGTACTTCTCGAGCACCGGCCGGATCGCGTTCGAGCGCCAGTCCTCGGCTGAGGGCCCGGTGACGAGAAGGCCGCCGGCGATGTCGATCACCTGCTCCACCGTACGGTAGTAGTCGCGCGCGAACGTCCACTTGGCGAGGTTCGTCGTCATGGGGTCGGCGAAGGCGACTCCCGTGGCCGCGTCCACCCCGTAGCGGTCGGCCGCGAGGTGGGTGAGCCCGCGTACCGTCTCCGCATAGCCGATGAGCGCGACGAGCTTGTCGCGGACGTGCGAGGCGCGAGCGATCCCGTTCGCCTCGGCGAGGCAGGCGGCGAGCCCGACGAACGCGTCGACGAGGGGGAGCTTGTACGAGACGGCCGTGAACCGGTGGTACTCGACGAAGGTGAGCGCGAGGCGGCCCGCTCGCTCGACGTCCCCGGCGAGGAACACCCGCTCCCACGGCACGAAGACGTCGTCGAACACCGTCAGCGTCTCGATCATCTTGCGCCGTGCAGAGACGGGACGCGCCCAGGGATCGCGCTCGCCGTGCATGAAGTCGGAGCAGTAGAGCCGGACGCCCGGGGTGGCGACCGGCACCGCGAAGGCGATCGCCCAGTCCTCCTCTCCCTCGGCGAGCGCACGGGTCGGGATGACGATGAGCTCGTCGACGTTCGGCGTGCACGACGTGTGCACCTTGGCTCCCCGAACCACGACGCCGTCGGGCCTCCGGTCGACGACGCGCACGTAGAGGTCCGGATCCTCCTGCCCGCTCGGACCCGCGGAGCGGTCGCCCTTCACGTCCGTCTGGGCCACCGCGAGGGCGAGGTCCTCGTCCCGGCAGCGGCCGGAGAACTCGACGACGGGCTCGTAGCCGTCGCTCCCGTGCGCGACGCGCTCGAGCGCGAAGAGCGCATCCGTGCCGATCTCCTTGACGAGGATGACGAGCGTGCCGGCGTAGGCGGTCGCCTCCTCGATCAGGAGCGAGCGGCGGCGGAGGTCGGCCCCGTCGCGCGGGACGTGGTAGTAGGTCGAGTGGTCGCCGGTCACCGCCAGGTCCCGCCATTCAGGCTCCTCGGCGAACGCGAAGTCGAGAGCGGCGTGCCGCGCGGCGACCCCGAGCTCCGGGTGCTCGACGACGCTCGCGACGCGCTCGCCCCGGTAGTAGACCTCGCGACCGTCGTCCAGGCCGTCCAGATATTGCTGCGCAGTCCTCACCCCTGTCCTCCCGGTCGAATCGTCTAGAGAGGTCTAGTATCGGCCCACCAGAGGCGAAGGGGGGTCCGCCGTGCCGTACGAGATCAAGATCCTGGACGTCCTCGACATCGAGCTCGATTCGAGCTTCCTCGTGCTCGCCCGCGACATGGGCAAGATCACGCGGGTGAAGACGTGGAGCTACCTGCTTCTCGGGCCTGACACGGAGCCGATCCTCGTCGATACCGGCGCGCGCTCTCCCGAGATCATGCAGCGACTCGGCATGACGGGAATCCAGTCGGAGGAGATGAGGCTCGAGAACCAGCTCGCCCGTCACGGCGTCACGATCGACGACGTGCGCTGGATCCTCCATACGCACCATCACATCGACCATGCCGGCCAGGACGAGCGTTTCCCGAAGGCCACCGTCATCACGAACCGTCGCGAGCTCGAGTTCTCGGCCTCCGGGATCATGGGCGGTCAGTACCCGCCGGAGTACGTCAAGCACCACATCGACCGCCTGCACGAGCCCGGAGCGCTGAGACTCCTCGATCTCGAGCTCTCAGGCCCGGACGAGATCCTCCCCGGCATCGTCTGCGAGGCGGCGGGCGGGCACACGGACGGCTCGATGAACGTGAACGTCGCCACCGCGGAGGGCATCGCCTGCATCTGCGGCGACGTCGTCTACGACGTCCAGAACCAGATCGTCGACCCCATCTACCAGGTGCTCGACTACGAGCCCCAGTCGACGGGGAACCAGTCGACGTCGAAGCGCCGCGAGCGCGCGGCGATCAAGCGGGCGCTCAACTCCGGTACGTTCCTCCTGCCCATCCACGACTGGCCGGCCCGGGTGCGGAGCGGGAGGATCGTCTCCCGCCTCGTCGGCGACTCGGTGCCGGGCGCCGAGAGGCCGATCGACCACAGGACCACCGCGGAGACCCGCGAGATGGGGCTCGGGCGGGAGAAGTTCTGGGTCTGACGCGCCGCTTCGAGAATCGGGTCTGCCTCGTGACAGGAGGCGGCCGTGGCATCGGACGGGGGATCGCCCTCGCCCTCGCAGCCGAGGGAGCGCGCGTGGCCGTCGCCGCGAGAACCCGGGAGCAGGTCGAGGGTGTCGCCGCCGAGATCGGCGAGCAGAGCCTCGCGCTCGAGGCCGACGTCACCGACTCGGGCTCGTGCGACCGGGCCGTGGCGGCGGCCGCCGAGCGCCTGGGCAGGCTGTCCCTGCTCGTGAACGCGGCCGGTATCTCGCCCGTGCGCCAGCGAGCCGAGCGGCACGACGTCGACGCCTGGCGCGCGATCCTCGACGTCAACCTCACCGGCGCCTACCTGATGACCCGCGCAGCGGCACCCTCGCTGCTCGAGGGCGGCGGCTCCGTGGTGATGGTCTCGAGCGTGACCGGCACGGCCGCGAGCCCCCGGCTCGCCGCCTACGGAGCGTCGAAGGCGGGGCTCACCCAGCTGGCGCGAACGCTCGCGCGCGAGTGGGCGGATCGGGGCGTGCGCGTCAACGCGGTCTCGCCGGGCTACGTCGAGACGGAGCTCACGGAGGCGATGCTGGCGGTCGACCGCCTGCGAGCCGAGGTGATCGCGAGCACGCCGCTCGGCCGGGTCGGAACGGTCGACGACGTCGTGCCGGCCGTCCTCTTCCTCGCCTCCGACGACGCCTCGTTCGTCACAGGCGCCGAGCTCCTCGTCGACGGCGGGATGGCGGCGTGAGCGCCACGACCGCCCTCGCGCCGCCGTCGGCGCCGACGATTTGATCAACTATCGAGAGGAGCGAGAAAGGGGGCAGCGATGGCGGAGGGAACGACGAAGGCCGGGTGCGTCGTCGGCTCGGCCGCCGTCGAGCCCGTGGGAACGCCCGACGACACGGTGACGACTCAGGTCACGATCGACTCCTCGGCGGGCTCGGACCGGCTCACGCAGCGGATCCTGCGCCTCGCTCCGGGCCGCAGCGGACCGCGCTCCCCGGGCCAGGGCGTGCAGGAGATCCTGTACGTCGTCTCGGGACGGGGCACCCTCTACCTGAACGGCGAGCACGCGCTCGAGCCGGACACGGGCGTCTACGTCCTGCCCGCCGACACCTACGCGGTCGAGAATCCCGGCCCCCGCGAGCTCGTGCTCGTGTCCGTGCTCGCGCCGCTGGAGCAGCCGCCGACCGACCTCGGAAGCGACCGGCAGGTGACCGTGCGCTTTCGCGACCGGCCCCAGATCCCCGTCGGCGGCCCGCGCGAGTTCCGCTACCTCGTCAACGAGGACGTGGGCTCGCGCGACGTGACGCAGTTCGTCGGCCTGGTGCAGCCGAGCCGCGCCCCGGAGCACTTCCACGAGTACGACGAGGTCGCCTACATCGTCGAGGGCGAGGGCGTGATCCACATGGGCGGTATCGATGAGCCCGTGCGGGCCGGGACCTGCATCTTCTTCCCGCGCAAGGTGTCCCACTGTCTCGAGAACTCGGGGACGGGCGTCCTGCGCGTGATGGGCGTCTTCTACCCGTCGGGAAGCCCGGGCGTTCACTACGTGACGGAGGAGGCCTGATGCCCAGGATCGTCCGCGAAGGCACGGCGGCCTGGGAGGGGAACGTCGCGCGGGGCGCAGGTGCGATCACGGCTGCCACGTCGGGCGCGTTCGCCGGGCTCCCGTACTCGCTGCCGACCCGCATCGGCGCCGCCGAGGGGAGGACGAGCCCGGAGGAGCTCCTCGCCGCCGCGCACGCCGGCTGCTTCGCGATGTCGCTCGCCGCCGTGCTGACCGATGCGGGCACGCCGCCCGAGCGGCTCGAGGTTCGCTGCGCGATTACGATGGACGAGGTCGAGGGGGCCGGGCATCGCGTGGTCGCCTCGGCCGTCCAGGCGCAGGGGACCGTGCCGGGCGCGACCGCCGAGAGCTTCGCCCAGGCTGCAGAGGCCGCCGACGCGGGCTGTCCGTTCTCCCACCTCATCGGGGCGGCCGCCTCGGTCTCGGTGGAAGCGGCTCTCATCTAGATGCCGTCGGTGGCGAGGGGACGCCGAGCTGCGCCTGGAGGGCGATGCCGAGCGAGAGGACCCGCCAGTCGGCTCCCGCCCGCCCAACGAGCGAGACGCCGACGGGCAGCCCGCTGCGCGAGCCGGCGCCCGCCGGAAGAGCGACCACCGGGAAGCCGGTCCAGTCCCAGTAGTGCGTAAGGGAGATGAGCGCCACGTCGGTGCCGGCGTGCTCGTAGCCCGTGCCCCGCAGCGGGGCGACGACCGGAACCGTCGGCTCGAGGACGGCCGAGATGCGCTCCGCCGCGAGCCACTCGCTCCACGCGGCCGTGACCTCGCGACGCCGGTGCTGCGCGGCGACGTACGCCGCGGCCGTCGTCGCTCGGCGCTCTCCTTCCTCCAGCCATTCGCGGATCGACGGCCGGTACCGGTCGCGCTCCGCGCCGAGCCGGCGGTGGTAGGCGAGCAGCTCAGCGCAGAGCACGTCGAGGAAGTCCTCGCCGATCTCGAGCGCCGCCGCGGGCGGGTCGGACTCGACGATCGTCGCCCCGAGCCGCCCGCAGAGGGCGAGCACGGAATCGAAGGCGTCGGCGACGTCGGCGTCCAGGGAGACGGCCGCGACGCGCGGCGAGACGCAGAGTCGCGCGCCCTCGAGCGGGCGGGCCCCTGCCGGCGGCGAGGGAGGCTGAGCCGGCGGCGGCGCAGCGAGGACGCTGGCGCTGTCCCCGAGGTCGGGCCCGGCCATGGCCGGCAGCAGGACGCTGCAGTCCTCGACCGTCCGCGCCATCGGGCCCGCGTGGTCGAGGCTCGCGGCGAGGGGAACGACACCTCGCAGCGACACGAGCCCGCGCGTGGGCTTGACGCTGGACGTCCCGCAGAGGGCCGAGGGGATGCGCAGGGAGCCGGCCGTGTCCGTGCCCGTCGCGGCGGGCGTCATGCGGGCGGCCAGCGCTGCGGCGGAGCCGCCGCTCGAGCCGCCGGCCGAGCGCTCGAGCCCCCACGGGCTGCCGACCTGGTCGGTCGTGCCGCCGACGGCGAACTCGTGCGTGTGCAGGTGGCCGAGCAGCACCATCCCAGCCGCCGACAGCCGCGCCCAGGCGTCGCAGTCGCGCTCCGGGGTCTCGTCGAGCACGCGGCTCGACGCCGTCAGCGGCTTGCCGGAGACGGCGTAGAGATCTTTGAGCCCCACCGGGATCCCGCACAGCGGTGGCGCAGGCCCGAGACCGCGTGCGCCAGCGGCGCTGAGGCGCTCGTCGGCGGCCGCCGCCGCGGCGAGGGCCTCCTCCTCGTAGACGCGGATCCACGCGTTGACGGACGCCGGGTCGCCGTCGAAGCTGTGCGTGCCGTCGCGCTCCCGGATCCGCTGCAGGCACGCCTCCGCGAGCTCGGACGCGGACAGCTCGCGCCGCGAGAGGAGAGACGCTGCCTCCACGACGCCGAGATCGGCCGGGTTCGCCGGGGTCACGCCGAGCGTAGAAGGCTCCGGTGGCGGGCGAGAGCCGAGAGCACGGCCTCGACGTCCTCGCGCGTGTTGTAGCAGTGGGCCGACACGCGCAGGTTGCCGTCCCGGCAGGACGTGGCCACTCCCTCCTGCGCGAGGGCCGCGACGAGCGCCCGCTCGTCCGTCGAGGCGATCGCGATCAACGCTCCGCGACGCTCGGGCTCTCGCGGGGTCACGACGCGACCCCCGAGCTCGTCGATCCCGGCGATCAGGAGGTCGTTGAGCCCCTGCACGTGCCGGGCGGTCGCGCCGACCCCGATCTCCTCCATCAGCCCCATCCCGGCGACGCCCGCGTAGATGGCGGGGACCGGCGGCGTCCCGGCCTCGAAGCGGCGCGCCGTCGGGGCAGGCGAGTAGTCGTAGATGTCCATCTCGAAGATGTCGCGGTCGGCGAACCAGCCCGTGGCGGTCGGGGCGATCGAGTCGACGAGGTCGCGCCGGCAGTAGAGGAACGCGAGGCCCGCCGACCCCAGAAGGTACTTGTGCGCGCCCGTCGCCAGGAAGTCGGCGCCGAGCGCGCGCACGTCGAGGGGGACGGAGCCCGCCGCCTGGTAGGCGTCGATGAGGACGAGCGCCCCGCGCTCGTGTGCGATCCGGATCACGCCCTCGAGGTCGAGCCGGCTGCCGTTGCGGTAGCAGACGGCGGTCACTGCGACGAGCGCCGTCTGCTCGTCGATCGAGGCGTCGAAGTGCTCGAGCGGGATCCTCGCGCCGTCCGCCTCCGGCACGTGCACGACTCGCCGCCCGAGCCGCTCCTGCGCGTGCGCGATCTGGCCGATCGTCGGGAACTCGAAGTCCGAGACGACGATCGTCGAGCGATCCCGGTCGAAGGGCAGACCGGAGAGCAGAGCGCTCACGCCGGCGGACACCGACGTCGTCACCGCGATCTCGTCCGGGTCGGCGTTGACGAGCCTCGCGAAGGTCGAGCGCGCCGTCTCGGCCTTCTCGACCCAGTAGTCCCACGGCGCGCCCCGCTCGTCCCAGTCGCTCAGGTAGCTCTCGTACGCGTGGCGGACGGCGTCGGAGAGCGCGCCCTGCGAGCAGCTGTCGACGTATACGAGCCGCTCGAGGATCGAGAAGCGGTGGCGGATCCGGGCCGGCAGGTCAGCGGCCAAGGTAGGCCTTCTTCAGGTCGTCGTTCGCAAGCAGGGCGTCGGCGCGGCCGGCAAGCACGATGCGCCCGGTCTGGAGGACGTACCCGCGGTCGGCGACGGACAGGGCCATGTTCGCGTTCTGCTCGACCACCAGGATGGCCACACCGGTCTCGTGCACCTGCTTGATGATCTCGAAGTTCCGCTCGACCAGGATCGGGGCAAGTCCCATCGAGGGCTCGTCCATGAGCAGCAGGCGCGGCCTGGACATGAGCGCGCGGCCCATGGCGAGCATCTGCTGCTCGCCCCCGGAGAGCGTGCCCCCGAGCTGCGAGCGGCGCTCGTAGAGGCGGGGGAAGAGCTCGTACACTCGCTCGAGGTCGTCCTTGATGGACTCCCGGCGCAGGTAGGCGCCCATCTCGAGGTTCTCGAGCACCGTCATCGGCGCGAACAGGCGCCGGTTCTCCGGGACAATGGCCATGCATCGACTGATGCGGTAGCTCGTGGATCGCCCGGTGACGTCCTCGCCGTCGAAGTCGACGGCGCCCTTCCTGGGCGTGACGATGCCGAGAATCGTCTTGAGCGTCGTCGACTTCCCCGACGCGTTGCCGCCCAGCAGACAGACCAGCTCCCCCGCCCCGATCTCGATCGACACGTCCTCGAGGATGCGGATCTGCCCGTAGTAGGTGTCGACGTGCGAGAGCTCGAGCAGCACGGCTACTGTCTGCTCGCGGCGCCGTAGCCGAGGTAGGCCTCGACGACGCGCGGGTCGGCTGCGACGTGCTCGAAGGCGCCCTCGGAGATCTTCTCGCCGAGGTCGAGCGCCACCACCCTGTCCGAGATGCCCTCGACCACGTGCATGTCGTGCTCGATGACGAGGATCGCGTAGTCGCGCTCGTCGCGCAACCGGCCTATGAGCTCGGTGATCTCGAGAGTCTCGGCCGGGTTCATGCCGGCGGCCGGCTCGTCGAGGAGGAGAAGGCGAGGACGCGTGGCCATCGCGCGCGCGATCTCGAGCCGGCGCCGGTTCGCGTAGGACAGGCTGTAGGCGGGCTGGTCCCAGCGGTAGCCCATCAGCCGGTCGCCGAAGAACGCGAGCTGCTCCTCGGCCACGCGATGGATCTCGCGCTCCTCCCTTCGCTGGAAGGGCGTCCGCACGAGCGAGCGGAAGAGCCCCGCGCGCGTCCTGCCGTACTCGGCGGCCATCACGTTCTCCTTGACGCTCATGTTCAGGAACAGGTGGAGCGTCTGGAAGGTGCGCGCGACGCCACGCTTGGCGATCGCGTGCGCCTCGAGGCCGACGATGCTTTCCCCGTCGAGGAGGATGTCGCCGCCGTCGGGAGCGTGGACACCGGTGACCAGGTTGAAGACGGTTGTCTTCCCTGCGCCGTTGGGACCGATCAGGCTCACGATCTCGCCCACGTCGAGGGCCAGGTCGAGATCGCGCACCACCGAAAGGCCGCCGAACGACTTCGTGATCGCGCGCAGCTCGAGAAGGGCCATCAGACGATCTCCACCCTTGGCTTCCCGAGCAGCCCGTGCGGCCGGGCCGCCATGAGCACGACGAGGATGGCCCCGAAGAGCAGCTGCCGCGTGATGCTCGGATTGAACACGAGACGGTTCTCCCAGACGAAGGCTGCCAGGTACAGCGTCGGCACGGCGAGCGCAAGGCGCGGCCAGCCGCGGAGCCGCACCAGCCCGAGCACGGCGACGATCAGGAGCACGAACGCGTAGTTGCCGATCGTCGTCCGGTGCTCGGCCGGGATGACCACCCAGCTCGCGATGCCGTCGGCGATCACGCCGCCGGCGGCCGGGGTGCCCTCGGTGCCCTGAGGCCACGCCGCGGCCACGATCGCGTGGACCGCGAACCCGAAGGCGATGGTGGCGACGACGACGAGCGCGGCGCGTGCGATGGGACGGACGAGCACGAGCACGCCGAGCGCGAGGCCGCCGTAGAAGAGCCAGCGCGCGCTGTCGGGCGTGCGCAGGATCTCGGGCACCGACGCGATGACGACGGCGCCGAGCACCGGGCCGGCGATCGTCCCCGCGCCTCCGAGGATGAGCGCCGCGTAGATCATGATCAGGAGCGTCACCGCGAAGTTCTCCGGGAAGACGCCGATTTGCACGGCGGCGAACACCGTCCCGGTCAGGCCCGCAGTGGCAGCACCCGCCGCGAACGCCATCAGCTTGAGCCGGTTCACCGGGATCGTCATCGCCTCGGCGGCCAGCGGATCCTCACGAAGCGCGCGCCAGGACCGGCCGATGCGCGAGTCGTTCAGGAAGCTCAGAGCGACGACGGCGACGAGCACGAGGATGAGCAGCAGGAAGAAGTAGTCGCTGATGTCGATCAGCTCGAGCCCGAAGAAGTCCATCGCGTCGACGCCGGGGATGCCGTTGGGCCCGCCGGTGAGGTTCAAGGTCTTGTCCGACCAGGGCACGTTGATGCGATCGAGGTTGATGAGCAGCTCGATGAAGATCTGGGCGAAGAACAGCGTCACGATCGCGAGGTAGTCGCCGGCGAGGCGCCACGAGGACAGGCCGAGCAGCACGCCGAGCAGAGCGGTGGCCGCCGTGACGGCGAGCATCGCCGGGATGGTCGGCCAGTGGAGGTCGAACTGACCCGACGACACGAACGCGTAGGCGTACGCCCCGAAGCCGTAGAAGGCGACGTAGCCGAGGTCCAGCAGACCCCCCCAGCCCACCGTGATGTTGAGCCCGAGCGCGAGGAGCGCGAACAGCAGCACGTTCACGCCGACCCGCACGAAGAACGTCGAGTCGGTCATGAACGGGAAGGCGGCCGCGACGGCGAAGAAGAACGCCCAGCGCAGGCGCACGTCGACGCGATCCCACGCCCGCCGCAGCGGCGCGGTCACGCCGCGGTACTGCTCGGCGCGCTCGCCGAACTGGGCCACCCACTCGTCGACGCCGATACGGGGCATCCGCCTACACCTTCTGGATGTCCGCCAGCCCGAGCAGACCCTGCGGCCGGACGAGCATCACGACGATGAGGATCCCGAACAAGATGAGGTTCTGGAACGTCTGCGAGACGTAGGCGGCCGAGAACGACTCCGCCATGCCGATGAGCAGGCCGCCGAGCATCGCGCCCGGGATGCTGCCGATCCCTCCGACGACAGCGGCCGTGAAGCCTTTCAGCCCGGCGATGAAGCCCATGAAGTGGAAGATGCGGCTGAACACGAGCCCCTGCATCACCCCTGCCGCGCCCGCGAGCACGGAGCCGATGAGGAAGGTCATCACGATGACGCGGTCGACGTCGATGCCCATCATCGCCGCGGCCTCGCGGTCGAACGAGGTCGCCCGCATGGCCTTGCCGAGCTTCGAGCGCCCGACGAGCAGGGTGAGCGCGACCATGAGCACGATCGCGCTCACGATGACGAGGATGCGGACGAGCGAGATGCGAAGCGGCCCGACGTCGATCCCCGTCGACGGGCTGATGAGCTCGGGCGTGTCGTAGCTGCGAAAGCGAGCCGTGAACAAGAGCAGCGCCGTCGCCTGGAGGAAGAACGAGACGCCGATGGCGCTGATCAGCGGCGCGATTCGAGGGGCGTTCCGCAGCGGCCTGTAGGCGAACCGCTCGATGGTCACCCCGAGGATGCCCGAGCCCGCCATCGCAGCGAGGAACATCAGCAGGATCAGGACCGCGACGGGCACCACCGGCGCGGAAGGCCCTCCGAGCGCGACGAGGACGCCGTAGCCGATGAAGGCGCCGATCATGAAGACCTCGCCGTGGGCGAAGTTCAGCAGCTTGAGGATCCCGTACACCATCGTGTAGCCCAGCGCGATGAGCGCGTACACGCTCCCGAGCGTCAGGCCGTTCACGAGCTGCTGAACGAAGAAGTCGACGTCCACTCGGTGTTCGGGACGTCAGAAGCCATGCGGCCCCGGTGTGGGGCCGCATGGCTTCATCCGCTCCGGCTCCTCTCGCGTCCTACTGGAGGAGCTGGTAGCTCCCGTCGTCGGCGATCTGGAAGATGTAGAAGCGCCGCTTGATGATGTCGCCGTTCTCGTCGAACGCGATCGGCACGCCCAGGATCCCGACGGGTACGTCGGTCTGGCGGATCTGCTCGAGCACCGCCTCGCGGGTCGGCTCCTCGCCGGCCGCGCACAAGGCCGCGATCGCATCGAGGATCACCGTCGTGGCCTCGTAGGTCGGCGGCCCGAAGGTGCCGAAGTCGCCGTACTCCGCCGTGTACGCCTCCACGAGCTCCGCGTCCTCGGGGATGCTCGTGATGTCGGGAGCGAAGGACGAGACGTACGAGCCGGCGATGTTGAAGTCTGTCGGCGAGAAGAGCCCGTCCGACCCGAAGATGACGGCCGTCTTGCCCTGCTCCTGCATCTGCTGGCCGAACAGCTGCGCGTTCGCGGCGATCTGCCACGGGAGAAAGACCACCTCCGTGTCGTCCTCGACCCTCGAGACGAGCGCCGAGAAGTCGGTCTGGTCCTGGCTGACCGAGTCGCGGGTGACTTCGACGCCGGCAGCCTCGAGCGCTTCCTGAGCCTGGTCGGCGAGGCCGGTCGAGTACGAGCTCTGGTCGTCGATGATGAAGACCTTCTGGGCCCCGATGTCCTCGGCGATGTAGGCGGCGTCCGTCGGGCCTTGATCGTCGTCACGCGGGACGACCCGCAGGAACGTCGGGTACTCGCCGCTCGTCGTCAGCTCGACCTTGGTGGCGGACATCGAGACGAACGGCATGTTCGCGCGCTCGAAGATGTCGCCGACCGCCTCGACCACCTGGCTCCCGGCCGGCCCGACGACGGCGACGATGTCCTCGTTCGAGACGAACTGCGGCGCCACCGTCGAGCCCTGGGCGGGATCGAGCTGCGTGTCGCCCTCGACGAGCGTGAAGCTCGTCCCGTTGGCCTCGTTGTACTGCTCGACCGCGAACTTCGCCCAGTTCAGCTGCTCGGTGCCGATCGCGGCGGCGTCGCCCGTGATCGGCCCCATGAAGCCGATCGACGCCGTGCACCCGGCCGCCTCCGTCGTCTCGGCCGGCGCTCCCGTCTCCGCAGGCGCCTCGGTCTCCGCCGGCGCGGTCTCGGCGGGCGCCGCCTCCTCCTCGTCCCCGCCGCCGCAGCCTGCCGCGACGAGCAGCAACGCCGCGAGCGCCGCGAGCGCCAGGAACCACCATGCCTTTCGCTTCATGAAAGCCCCTCCTATCGTCGCCCTCGTGAACTCCCCTGATTCACCCGGCCCCGCGGGCGCGCGAAGGGACCGGGACCGTCGCCTTCTATAGACGACGGAGCTGCGTGTGTTGATAGGGGCCAGATACTAGATCGTCTATCAGCTTGCGTAAGGATGCGCCCAGCCCATCGACGCGTTCGGCGCCCGCGACACCCGGCCGCCGGAGCGTGTCTAATCCGGAACGCATGGACGAATGCGAGCCGACGGACCGGGCGTGACGGAGCTCACATACCTCGAGTCCATCCACGCCGCGCTCGCCGACGCGATGCGCGACGACGACCGCGTCTTCCTCATCGGGGAGGACATCGGGCACTTCGGCGGCGCGTTCGGCGTCACGAAGGGGCTGCTCGAGGAGTTCGGGCCGGAGCGCGTGATCGACACGCCGATCTCGGAGGAGGGGTTCGTGGGCGCGGCGATCGGCTCGGCGTGGATGGGCGAGCGGCCCGTCGTCGAGCTGCAGTTCGCCGACTTCGTCTCCTGCCCCTTCGACCTCATCGTCACGGTTGCCGCGAAGACGCACTGGCGCTCGGGACAGCCGATTCCGATCGTCATCCGGGCTCCGTCCGGAGGAGGGATCCGCGGCGGACCGTTCCATGCGTCGTCGCCGGAGGGCTGGTTCGTCGGAACGGCGGGCCTGAAGGTCGTCTGCCCGGGCACCGTCGAGGACGCGTACGGCCTGCTGCGGTCGGCGATCGAGGATCCCGACCCGGTGCTGTACTTCGAGCACAAGGCCCTCTACCGCAGCATCCGGGCGACCGCCCCGCCGGCCGCCCACCGCGTGCCGATCGGCCGGGCGAGGCGCGCCAAGGCCGGCGCCGAGGCGACGGTTGTCACGTACGGCTCTGGCGTCGGCCTGGCGCTGCGGGCGGCCGACGGCCTCGACGTCGACGTCCTCGACCTGCGCACCGTGTGGCCCCTCGACCGGGCCGCCGTGCTCGCGTCGGTCGAGAAGACCTCGCGCGTGCTCGTCGTGCAGGAGGCAAGCCGCTCCACCGGCGTCGCGGGCCAGGTGCTCTCCCTCGTCGCGTGCGAGGGCTTCGAGCATCTCGACGCTCCTCCGATGCTGGTCGCACCTCGCGACACGCCGGTGCCGTTCGCGCCCGAGCTCGAGGACGCCTACCTGCCGTCGGGCGATTCGGTGCGCGCAGCCCTGGAGGAGTTGCTTGCGTACTGACGCCGCCGCAAGGCCCGCCGCCGAGGCTCCGGCCGTGCCGCACGAGATCCGACGGCGCCTCTTCCACCTGATGCTGCTGCAGCGCTACGCCGAGGAACGGATCA
>CAZCIJ010000008.1:24104-26560 GCA_964498265.1 uncultured Gaiellales bacterium
ATGGCGCTCTATCGCCAGGGTCGCATCGTCGGCTCGGTCTATACGGGCTACATGCAGGAGGGGGTCGCCGCCGCGGCCGGCCTCGCGCTCGGCGCGGAGGACGTCGTCTGTCCGCTGAACCGCGAGCTGGCCTGCCACTACGCGCGGGGGATCAGCGTGGGCGACGCGTTCAGGAACTTCCTGGCCAAGGCCACGGGCCCGACCTTCGGGCGCGACGGCAACCTGCACTTCGGCGCGCCCTCGAGAGGCGTCTTCCCGCTCGTCTCGATGCTCGGCGACCTCGTTCCCGTCACCGTCGGGGCGGCGCTCGCGTTCAAGCGGCGCCGGCAGCCTCGCGTCGCGCTCACGTTCATCGGCGACGGGCAGTTCAACGTCGGCGACGTGCACGAGGGGCTCAACCTCGCCGGGGTGCTGCGCGTGCCGGCCGTGTTCGTGCTCCAGAACAACGGCTTCGCCTACTCGACGCCGGTCGAGCGCGGCATGGTGAACACGAACCTCGCCGAGCGAACGCGCGGCGGCTGGTCGATCCCGTGCGTGCGAGTGGACGGGACCGACGCGCTCGCGACGTACGAGGCGGTGCACACAGCCGTCGAGCATGCCCGCGCGGGGAACGGACCCCAGGCCGTGGAGGCGATCACGCTGCGCGGACACGGCCATGCCGCCCACGACGACGCCCGCTACGTCCCCGACGCGCTGCGGGCGCGGTTCGAGGACCCGATCGAGCGGCACGCCGCGAGGCTGAAGCTGGACGGGCTCTCAGACGACGAGCTCGAGGCGCTTCGCCTGGCGGCCGCGGACGAGGTCGCCGCCGGGCTGGCCGAGGCGGAGGCCGCGCCCGCACCGGATCCGTCGACCCTCGAGGACGGCGTCTACGCGCGACCGGTCGGCTGATGCACGACGGCGTGGCAGACATTGGCCTCGTCGGCCTCGCGGTCATGGGTCAGAACCTCGTGCTGAACATGAACGACCACGGCTACACGGTCGCCGTCTACAACCGCACGACCTCGAGGGTCGACGAGTTCCTGGCCGGCTCTGCCGCGGGGACGAACGTGGTCGGAGCGCGCTCCATCGAGCAGCTCGCCGGGGCGCTCTCCCGCCCCCGCAAGGTGATGCTCATGGTCAAGGCCGGCCCGGCCGTCGACGAGACGATCGAGCAGCTCCTCCCGCACCTCGAGCCGGGCGACGTCGTCATCGACGGCGGTAACTCGAACTTCCTGGACTCGATCCGGCGGGCGAGGGCGCTCGAGGAGCGCGGGCTGCTCTTCGTCGGCGCCGGCATCTCGGGAGGCGAGGAGGGCGCCCGGCGCGGGCCGTCGATCATGCCCGGGGGCTCTCCGGAGGCGTGGCCGCTCGTGCGCGACATCCTCCAGGCGATCGCGGCCAGGGTCGGAGACGTGCCGTGCTGCGAGTGGGTCGGCGAGAACGGCGCCGGCCACTACGTGAAGATGGTCCACAACGGCATCGAGTACGGCGACATGCAGGTGATCGCCGAGGCCTACCAGCTCTTGCACGACGGCTTGGGGCGAGGCTACGGCGACCTGCACGAGATCTTCGCCGGCTGGAACGAGGGCAAGCTCGACTCCTACCTGATCGAGATCACCGCCCAGATCGTCGCCGCCCGCGACGAGGACGGGCAGCCGCTCCTCGAGAGGATCCTCGACTCGGCGGGCCAGAAGGGCACCGGCAGGTGGACGGCCGTGTCGTCCCTCGAGCTCGGCGTGCCCATGACGCTCGTGGCCGAGGCGGTCTTCGCGCGCATCCTCTCCGCGCTCAAGGACGAGCGCGTGCGCGCTGCGCGCGCGCTCGAGCCCTCCGGGTCGCACGCCGACGATCCCGGCCCTGGCCGGCTCGCGACCGGGGACGGCACAACCCCAAGCACCTCCGTCGACGACGTGCGCGATGCGCTCTACGCGTCCAAGATCGTCTCCTACGCCCAGGGCTTCATGCTCTTCCGGGCCGCAGCCGCGGAGTACGGCTGGAGCCTCGACTACGGCTCGATCGCCGGCATGTGGCGCGCCGGCTGCATCATCCGCTCTGCCTTCCTCGAGAGGATCACGGAGGCGTTCGAGCGCGATCCCGAGCTGCCCAACCTCATGCTCGACCCGTACTTCCGCGACGAGATCGCCGGGAGCGATCCCGGCTGGCGGCGGGCAGTGGGGCTGGCCGTCGAGCTCGGCATCCCAGCGCCCGCGTACTCGGCCGCGCTCGCCTTCTACGACGGCTACCGCAGCGAGCGCCTGCCGGCGAACCTCATCCAGGCGCAGCGCGACTTCTTCGGCGCGCACACCTACGAGCGCGTCGACCGTCCCCGCGGCGAGCGCTTCCACACGATCTGGCGGCCGATCCGGGACGTGAGCGAGAGCGCCTGACCGGCGTCACCCCGACGGGTCTCGAACGTGGGGGGAGCCCCCGGTGCCCCCCCCCCCCCCCCCCCCCCCCCCCCCCCCCCCGCGCCC
>CAZCIJ010000009.1:0-11628 GCA_964498265.1 uncultured Gaiellales bacterium
GCCGCGGGCGTGGTCGTCGCCGTCCTCGCGGGCGGCGGCGCCGCCTTCGCCGCGACCGGCGGCGGAAGCGACGGGACGTCCGCCGGGGCGGCACGACTCGCTGCCAGCGAGGAGGGCCGGCGGGGTGGGTTCGCGGCCGCGCTGGCTGCCGAGCTCGGGCTGGAGGAGGATGCGGTGCGTGCGGCTCTCGAGGCCGTGCGCGAGGCGCGTCCCGGTCCGGAGGGCTTCGTCTCGGCGCTCGCGTCGGAGCTCGGGATCGAGACGGCGACCGTCGAGGCGGCGCTGAAGCGGGTGGCGCTCGACCGCGTCGACGAGCTGCTCGAAGCCGGCCGCATCACCGAGGAGCAGGCGGCCGAGAGGCGCGCGGAGATCGAGGCCGGCCGCATCCTTCCCCCGCCGGGCCGGCATCATCGCCACGGCCCGCCGCTGAAGGCGGCAGCCGAGTACCTCGAGATGAGCGTGGCCGAGGTCCGCGAGGCGGCGCGGGGCGGTCAGTCGCTCGCGCAGGTCGCGACGGCTCGGGGCAAGACGGTCGACGGCCTCGTCGCGGCGATGGTCGCCGACGCAACAGAGCGGATCGAGCAAGCCGTCGAGGACGGAAGGCTCACCGAGAGCGAGGCGCAGGAGCGGATCGCGGGCCTCGAGGAACGAATCTCGGAGCTGGTTCAGCGCGCCGGACCGCTCGGCCCGGGTCGGCCGGGCGAGCGCCCCGAGGCGCCGGCCGAGGGCGAGGGCTCCGCGACGTAGGAGCAGCAGCCCAGTGCAGGCGCGTCTGCACGAGGAGCGAAGCCGGGGCGGGGGAGCCCGCCCCGGCTCGACGCCTGTGGCCGCTCAGGGCGACGCCGTGTTCCGCCGATGGAACACTTCTGATGACGTGATGCGGTCGCTCGCGGACGAGACGGAGGGCGCGAAGATCCTCGTCGTCGACGACGAGGAGTCGATCGTGGAGCTCCTCACGACGGCGCTGCGCTACACGGGGTTCGACGTGACGACGGCGCGCTCGGGCCTCGAGGCTCTGCGGGCAGCGAGCACGTTCGCTCCCGATCTCCTCGTCCTGGACGTGCTGCTGCCCGATCTCGACGGCTACGAGGTCTGTCGCCGGCTGCGGGACGACGGCGATCTCGTCCCCATCCTGTTCCTGACCGCACGCGACGCCGTCGACGACCGGATCCAGGGCTTCGTGCAGGGCGGTGACGACTACGTCACCAAGCCGTTCTCTCTCGAGGAGCTCACGCTCCGGATCCGGGCGCTCCTCCGTCGCACCCGGCCCGGTACGACCGGGGACGGGCGCCTCCGCTACCGGGACCTCGAGATGGACGAGGACCGGCACCAGGTCTGGCGCGGCGGGAAGGAGGTGCACCTGTCGCCGACCGAGTTCCGCCTCTTGCGCTACCTGCTCCTGAACGCCGAGCTCGTGCTGTCGAAGCGGCAGATCCTCGACCACGTCTGGCAGTACGACTTCGACGGGGACGGCGGCGTCGTCGAGAACTACATCAGCTACCTGAGGAAGAAGGTCGACGGCGTGGAGCCGCGCCTGATCAAGACCGTCCGGGGCTTCGGCTACACGATCCGCGCGAACGGCGGATGAGAGCGTGACGCTCCGCGCGAAGCTCCTTCTCTGGATGACGGTCCTCCTCGCCGCGGGCTTCGCGGTGTCGAGCTTCTTCGTCGTCCGCTCCACCAAGGCGAACCTGCTCGACCAGGTCGACGACCGGCTCTTCGCCGCGCGCGGCGCGCTGCGGGGGAGGCCGCAGCCGCCGCCGGGAGGAGACCCGTCGGGCAGGCAGGTGGCGATGATCGTGTACGGGCCCGGAGGGGAGCTGATCGACGCGATCCCGTCCGGCTTCGCGACCGACCCGGATCCGCTTCCCGACGTGCCCGCGTCGGAGGCGCTCGCGACCCCGCCGGGCGAGGTGCTCACCGCTCCCGCGGTCGAGGGATCGCTCTCCTACCGCGCGATGGTCATCCGGGGCCCGGCAGGGAACGTGCGCGTCCTCGCGGTCTCGCTCGAGGCCGTCGACGAGACGATCTCGACCCTCGTGCGCAACATCGCCGTGATCGGGGCCGCCATGCTGGTGGTGCTCGTCGCCGTCGGCTGGTTGCTCTTGCGGCGCGGGCTTCGTCCGCTCGAGGAGATCGCCGCGACCGCGACGAGCATCGCGGGGGGCGACTTCTCGCGCCGAGCCGATCACGAGGACGAGCGCACCGAGGTCGGCCGGCTCGGGGCCGCCTTCAACACCATGCTCGACAGGATCGAGACCGCGTTCGGGCAGCAGAGGCGGGCTCTCGAGGAGCGGGAGCGAAGCGAGGCCAGGCTGAGGCAGTTCGTCGCGGACGCCTCGCACGAGCTCCGCACGCCGCTCGCGACGCTGAGCGGATACGCCGACCTCTACCGCGCGGGAGCGCTTGCCGGCTCGGCCGAGCTCGACCGGGCGATGGCGCGCATCGGCGCCGAGAGCGCCCGGATGACGCGGCTCGTCGAGGACCTGCTGCTCCTGGCGCGCCTCGACGGCGGGCCGCGCCTGGATCGCGCCCCGGTCGATCTCACGGCGATCGTCGAGGACGAGGTCGCAGACCTGAGAGCGCTCGAGCCGCGGCGGCCGGTGAGGGCCGACCTCGAGGAGGCGCTGCGCGTGAGCGGGGACGAGCACCGGCTGCGCCAGGTGGTCGGGAACCTTCTTCGGAACGTTCGCGTGCACACTCCGGCGGGCGCTCCGGTCGAGATCGAGCTCCGGGGAAACGGGGAGGCCGTCCGTCTCGTCGTCTCCGATCACGGACCGGGCATCGCCGCCGACGCGGCGGATCGAGTCTTCGACCGCTTCTACCGCGCCGATCCAGCCCGCGCGCGCTCACGCGGAGGCTCGGGTCTCGGCCTCGCGATCGCGAAGGCGATCGTGCACGCCCACGACGGAACGATCGAGCTGTCCCCGACCCCCGGCGGCGGCGCCACCTTCACCATCTCGCTCCCGATCGAGCGTTCTGAGGGGGATCCCGCTGGATGGCGGACGGTGGGCACCACCGCCGGCGGCAGGCCGGCGAGGCCCTCGTAGCGGCTCGGCTCGCGCGGACGGCTCGCGGCACGTTCGGCGCTTCAAGCCGTGCGCCGGTTCTGCCGATACGTTGCCGGAATGGGTCGCGCGATCGGAGAGATCCTGCCGGCGGCCGTGGGCGTCGCGATCAGCCCGGTCCCGATCATCGCGGTCATCCTCATGCTGATCTCGGAGCGCGCGCGAGCGAACAGCGTGAGCTTCCTCCTCGGCTGGATCGCCGGCCTCGCCGTCGTCGGAGCGGTCGTCCTGGCGATCGGAGGCGGCGGCTCCTTCGGCGATCGCGAGTCGACGGGCTCGGGCGTCACGAAGCTCGTGTTCGGGGTGATCCTGCTGCTCCTGGCCGTCCGGAGATGGCGCTCGCGGCACGCCGACACCCCGCCCAGGGCACAGCGGTGGCTGTCGAAGATCGAGCGGTTCACCGCCGCGAAGTCGTTCGTCCTGGCCGCCGCCCTCGCGGGGTTGAACCCGAAGAACCTCGCCCTGACGGCGGCGGCGGCCCTGTCGATCTCGGCCGCCGGGCTGAGCGTCGGCGGCGAGATCGGCTCCCTCGCCGTCTTCATCGCGATCGGCACCTGCACGGTGGCCGCGCCCGTGCTCGTGTACGTCGCGCTCGGCAAGCGGGCGGATGAGCCCCTCGAGCGCATGCGCGGCTGGCTCGCCGCGAACAACTCGACCATAACCAGCGTGCTGTTGCTCGTGTTCGGGGCGAAGCTCACGGGCGACGGCATCGCGATTCTCGCCTGAGGCGATGCCGATGCACCAAGCACCGCTCTCGCCGGCAGAGGGAAGGAGGACCCGGGGATGACCGAGCAGACGGCGATTCCGAGGCCGCGAGGGCTTCCCGTGCTGGGGAACGCGCTCGACGTCCACCTGGAGACGCGGCTCGAGGACATGATGCGGCTGTCCCGGGAGCACTGGCCCCTGTTCGAGCTCTCGGCGTTCGGCCAGGGCATGATCGTCGTGTCGGGCCACGATCTCGTCGACGAGCTGTGCGATGAGAGCCGGTTCGGCAAGCTGGTGCCGCCGGCTCTGCAGGCCCTCAAGCCGATCTCCGGCAACGGGCTGTTCACGGCGGACACCGACGACCCGGTGTGGCGGCAGGCGCACCACATCCTGATGCCGGCGTTCAGCCCGCCGGCGGTTCGCGAGATGGTGCCGACGATGGGGGATCCGCTCTCGCAGCTGCTCCTGAAATGGGCTCGGCTCAACCCGGGCGAGAGCATCAACCTCACCCAGGACATGACGCGGCTGACGCTCGAGACGATCGGCCTGTGCGCGTTCGGATATCGCTTCAACTCCTTCTACCGGGAGGAGCCGCATCCGTTCGTGCGGGCGATGGGGGTCGCCGGCGCCGAGGCGCAGCGCCAGACGCGCCGACCGAACGCCGTCAACAGCCTCGACCGGGTCCACCAGCGCCGCTACGAGCAGGCCGCGACCGCGATGACGGGGCTCGTCGACCGGATCATCCGCGAGCGGAAGGCGGCCGGGGTGCCGCCCGAGCCGCGGGACCTGCTCGATCACATGCTCGCCGGGGTCGATTCCGAGACGGGCGAGGGGCTGAGCGACGAGAACATCCGCTACCAGATCGTGACGTTCCTCGTCGCCGGGCACGAGACGACGGGCGGGCTGCTCTCGTTCACGATCTACGAGCTGATCAAGAACCCTGACGTGCTCGCGCGCGCCTACGAGGAGGTCGACCGGGCGCTGGGGGACGACACGAGCGCGCTCCCGGGCGCCGCGGAGCTTGGCAAGCTCGGCTTCGTCGAGCAGCTCCTGAAGGAGTCGCTGCGCAAGTGGCCGACGGCGCCGGCGTTCTTCCTGCATCCGTTGGTGCAGGAGGCGACGATCGGCGGCCGCTACCACCTCGGCGCCGACGCGACGATCATGGTGCTCTCGCCGATGCACCATCGCGACCCGGCCGTCTGGGGCGAGGATCCAGAGCGGTTCGATCCGGACCGCTTCTCGCCCGAGGCCGAGGCGGCGCTGCCGGCGAACGCGTGGAAGCCGTTCGGCAACGGCGTCCGCGCGTGCATCGGCCGCCATTTCGCGCTGACCGAGGCGACGCTCGCGCTCGCTTCGATCCTGCAGCGATTCGAGCTGGTCGACTACGCGAACTACACGCTCAAGGTGCGATGGTACGCGACGATGAAGCCGGAGGGCATGACGATCCAGGTGCGGCCGCGCGCGGGGCGAACGCCGGGGGCGCTGATCGGCGTGCGCGTCGGCGGGAACGGCCAGGCGGAGGCAGTCGAGTCGCCCACGCCAGCCGTCGAGGCTGCCGGCCAAGGCACGCCGCTGCTCGTCCTCTACGGCTCGAACCTCGGGACGTCGGAGGGGCTCGCTCGCCGGATCGCGGCGGACGGAGGCGCGGCTGGCTTCGCCGCGACGGTTGCGCCGCTCGACGACTACGTCGAGCGGCTGCCTCTGGAGGGTGCGACGATCGTCGTCACCTCCTCCTACAACGGCCAGCCGCCCGACAACGCCGTCCAGTTCGTCAAGTGGCTCGAGAACGGGCTTCTCGACGACGCCCTCGCCGGCGTCCGCTACGCCGTCTTCGGCTGCGGCGACCACAACTGGGCGGCGACATTCCAAGCCGTCCCGACGAAGATCGACGAGGCGCTCGAGGCGCACGGCGCGAGTCGGATCGCCGACCGGGGAGCGGCGGACGCCTCGGACGACTTCGACGGGCAGTTCCGGTCCTGGTACCGGACGTTCTGGACCGACGTCGCGGACGCGCTCGGGCTCGAGTCCGAGCCGGAGGCGCGCGCGGAGAGCGAGCGCTTCGAGGTCGAGGTGCTGGAGCATCCCGGCCGGTACCGTTTCTTCGCGAGCATCGGCGCGCAGCCGCTGACTGTCGTGAAGAACGAGCCGCTGCTCGGGGCGAACGGGGGCGGAGGCGTCCACCTGATCGAGCTTGCCTTGCCGCCGGGGATCGACTACCGCCCGGGAGATCATGTCGCCGTCCTTCCCCTCAACGACGTGCGGCTGGTCAACCGGGCCGCGGCCCGCTTCGGGCTGCCGCTCGAGGCCCGCGTGCGGCTGCACGCGAGCCAGGTCCAGACGCAGCTCCCGCTCGATCAGCCGCTGTTCCTCGGTCAGCTGCTAGCCGGGTTCACCGAGCTGCAGGAGCCGGCGACGAGGGCGCAGATCGAGGTGCTCGCCGAGTGGGCTGAGAACCCCGAGGAGCAGGCGACGCTCCGAGGCCTCGCTGCTGACGAGGGGATCGAGCGCTACCGCGAGGAGATCCTGAAGCCGCGCCGGTCGCTGATCGACCTGCTCGAGGACTACCCGAACTGCCAGCCGCCGCTCGACGTCTTCCTGAGCCTCATCCCGGAGCTCCGCCCGCGCTTCTACTCGATCGCGAGCGCCCCCGACGGCTCGGACCAGCTCAGCCTGGTGGTCGGCGTCGTCGAGGGCCCGGCGCGCTCCGGCCACGGCACGTACCGGGGAACATGCTCGAACTTCCTCGCTGCGCAGCCGCCGGGTGCGACGCTGTTCGGGTTCGTGCGCCGCCCGGGGATCCCGTTCTGGCCGCCCGAGGACCCGGCGGTGCCGATGATCATGGTCGCGACCGGCACCGGTCTCGCACCGTTCCGCGGCTTCCTCCAGCAGCGAGAGGCCCAAGGCGAAAGCCAGGGGCCGGCGTTCCTCTTCTACGGGTGCCGCGACCGCGGGCACCGCCTGTTCAGTGACGAGCTCGACCGCTACGCGGAAGCGGGCGTGGCGTCGGTCGACACCGCCTACTCGGAGGCGCACGGCCAGCCGCGCACCTACGTCCAGGACCGCATCAGAGAGCGCGAGAGCGAGCTCTGGGCGCTTCTCGAGGGCGGAGCGATCGTCTACGTGTGCGGGCACGCGGCGCACGTCGCCCCGGCTGTACGCCAGACCTTCGTCGACATCTACCGGAAGCACACGGGGGCGAGCGAGGAGGAGGGCGCGAGCTGGTTGCAAGGGCTCCGCGACACGGACCGGTACCTGGAGGACATCTGGGCGGCGGCGTAGCTCTCTGAGCGCCCGGCCCGGCCGGTGCGCCTACCGGTCGTGCGTGTCGAGGCGCGACGCGAGCCAGACGCCGATCACCGCCGGGACGGCGGAGACGGCCGTCGAGCGCGCGCGCAGCCGGGGCTCGAGCCGCCGGCCGTGGGCGAGGCTCACGGCGGCGTCGAACGCATCGGCCGCCGCGCACGAGGCCATCCACCAGCGTGCCTGCTCCCGGCGCATGAGCGCGCGCAGCACGCCGAGCCCGAGAAGGACGTCCCTGGCGCCGAAGGCGGCGATGAAGAGACGGCCTCCCGGCGAGCGGGCGTCGGCGCCAACGAGGAGGCGGCCCGCTCTCGCCGGAGCGAGCGCGAACGCGGCTCCGGCGGTGATCCGTGCGATCGCCATCGCTCGGGCCGCGTTCGCGGCCCAGGGACTGGGGAGGTCAGCCGTTCGTGGAGTCACGAGCGGGCCGCCCTTGCCGCCCGCCGACTCCGCTCGCGCGACGCCGTCCCCATCGAGCGTCAGTATGGACGTGGAGCCGCCCGTCGCGCATCAGCGCCAACGCGGAGCCTGATCCAGTAGGAACTACGGATGCGGCGGCCGCGATACTGGCCTCGCGATGAGAAGCGACGATCTCCGCCTGTTCGGCGCACGCCGCTCCACCCCCGAGGCGCATCGGTAGCGGCGTGATCGCCATCCTGGGAGGGCCGACCACAGGGAACGTGAGCCTCGCCGCAGGCCTCCGGGGGCTGGGCGCCGACGCTCGTCTCGTCCCTGCCCGCGAGGCGCGCCTCGCGGCGGCGGACGTGGCCGTCGGACGGCTCGACGTTCTCCCGACGCTCGACGGCGTCGAGGAGGGCCTCCTCGAGCTTCTCTGGCTCGAGCGCAGCGGTGTGCGTGTCGTCAACCCGGCCCGCGCCTTGCTGGCGGCCCACGACAAGCTTCGAACCGTCCGGCTGCTTCAGCGGGCCGGCATTCCGCAGCCGGGAACCCGTCACGTGACCAGCGAGAGCGAGCTGCGCGAGCTGGCCTTGCCGTTCGTGGTCAAGCCCCGATTCGGGGCGTGGGGACGCGACGTGATGCGCTGCCGGAGCGCGCAGGAGCTCGACGCCTGCCTCCGCGTCGTCCGCGGCCGGCGGTGGTTCCGGCGGCACGGCGCGCTCGCCCAGGAGCTCCTCCCTGCGAGGGGGCGCGATCTGCGCATCCTCGTGGCCGGGGGAGAGGTCGTCGGCGCGGCGGAGCGGAGGGCGGCCGAGGGCGAGTGGCGGACGAACGTGTCCCTGGGAGGCACCGCGCGTCCCGCTGCGCCTGGACAGGATGCGTGCGCCCTCGCGGTCGCGGCCGCGGCGGCGGCGACCGCCGACCTGGTCGGCGTCGACCTGCTGCGTTCGGCGCAGGACAGGTGGATCGTGCTTGAGCTGAACGGGGCGGTGGACTTCGACGAGAGGTACTCGCTCGAGGGGAGGGATGTGTACGCCGATCTCGCCGGCGCGCTCGCGCTCCCTCTGCCGGCGGCGGTGCGGCACGGTTGAGCCGTCCCCGCGTGCGACTCGTCTTCATCGGGACGCGCGGAGAGATCGACCTTCGCTCGCCGGAGCATCGGATGCACAGCGCGCTGCTCGTCGACGCTGGCGCGGGGCGGGTCATGATCGACTGCGGGCGTGATTGGCTCGGCTGCGTCGAAGGCGTCGGCGCAGCGGCGATCGTCCTGACCCATGCGCATCCCGATCATGCGGGTGGGCTACGGAGCGGAGCTCCGTGCAGCGTGTACGCGACCGAGGAGACGTGGCAGGCGATCGGCAGGTACCCGATTCGCGATCGGCGTATCGCCGACCCCGCGGAAGGCTTCGATCTCTGCGGCCTCACCTTCGAGGCCGTCCCCGTCGAGCACTCGCTGCGGGCGCCCGCCGTCGGGTATCGGATCGGCGCTCGAGACCTGAGCCTCTTCTACGCGCCCGACGTGGCCGCGATTCACGAGCGGAGCGCGGTCCTGGCCGGCCTCGCGCTCTACGTCCGCCACGGCGCGAGCCCCAGCCGCCGGATCATCCGCTGGCGCGACGGCCGTCCGATCGGCCATGCGTCCATCCGGGACCAGGTGGGGTGGTGCGCCGCGGACGGCGTCCCGCGCGCCGTGTTCACGCACTGCGGGTCCCAGATCGTCCGCGAGGAGGGAAGGGTCCGTGAGCAGCTTCTCGCCTTCGAGCGCGAGCACGGCGTCTCCGTCGAGCTGGCCCGGGACGGCATGGAGCTCGTGCTCGCCTGACGTGCCGCTGCACGCCGGGCGCGCCCGGATCGCGGGATTGCCGCAGTCGGATTCCGGTGCGACCCGGATGCCCGGGTCGCCGGCGGTCGCGAGACTTCGGGAGACCGGAGTGCTCGAGGAGCGCGCGTGAACCCAAGCGTCAACCTTGGCCGCATCGGCGGCGTTCAGATCGGCATCAACTGGAGCTGGCTCGTCGTCTTCGCGCTCATCGTGTGGTCGCTCACCGTCGGGGTCTTCCCGGATCAGAACCCCGGGCTCTCAGAAGGTGCGTACGTCGGGATGGGGATCGTCGCGGCGTTCCTCTTCTTCTCCTCGCTGCTTCTGCACGAGCTGGGCCATGCGTTCCAGGCGCGGCGCGAGGGGATGGAGATCGACGGCATCACGCTCTGGCTCTTCGGCGGCGTCGCGCGCTTCAAGGGGATGTTTCCCTCGGCCGGAGCCGAGTTCCGAATCGCGGTCGCAGGGCCACTCGTGACGGTCCTCCTCGGCGGCGCCTTCATCGCCGTCGCAGCGCTCGCGCCTCTCCCCGACGCGGTCGACGGCGTCGCCGCCTGGCTCGGCTACATCAACCTCTTCCTGCTCGTCTTCAACCTGCTTCCGGCGCTCCCTCTCGACGGAGGGCGCGTGCTGCGTGCGGTGCTGTGGCATTTCAGGGGTGACTTCCCCTGGGCGACGCGCGTCGCCGGCGACGTCGGGCGCGGCTTCGGGTACGCCTTCATCGCCGGAGGCGTCTTCCTGTTCATCTTCCAGGCGGCCTGGAGCGGGATGTGGCTCGCGTTCATCGGCTGGTTCCTGCTCATGGCCGCCGGAGCGGAGGCCCGGTACGTCATGGCTCGGGAAGCCCTCGCCGGCCTGCGCGTTCGGGATCTCATGGTGCGCGAGCCGGTAACCGTGGCAGCCGGCGAGACCCTGGCCGCGTTCATGGACGACGTCGCGTTCGCTCATCGCTACACGACCTACCCGGTCGTCGACGACGGGCACGCCCTCGGCCTGCTCCCGTTCAGGAGCGTCGCCGAGGTCCCTCGACGCGAGTGGGAGGAACGGCACGTACGCGACTGCCTCGTGCCGCTCTCGAGCGTGCCCCTCCTGCGCGAGGAGGAGCCGCTGGCCGATGCGTTCGGCGAGCTCACCGAGTCCCCCGTGAGCCGCGGCCTCGTGCTCGAGGGCGAGCGCCTCGTCGGCATGCTTTCGATCAGCGACGTCGCACGCGTCCTTCAGACGGCCGGTCTGGGGGCTTGCACGCGGGCCCGCTGAGCACAGGTTTGCGGCTTTTCCGCGAGCCGATCGGGTCGTTCCCGGATGCGACCGTGCTGCCGGCGTTCCATCATGGGGACGCTGAGCTGACACAAGGAGAAATGCCATGGTCGGGGAGATCGCTGTGATTCCGCAGATCGACGGGCCGGCGCGTGCGCTCATCGGGAAGGCGGTGAGCGAGATCGCGACGCAGGGCCTTCGGTACGAGGTCGGCGTCGCGGGCACGGCCGTCGAGGGCGAGCTGGACTCGATACTCGGGGCCGTTCGCGCGATCGAGAAGCGTCTGCACGCAGAGGGCGTCGACCGGGCGGTGATCGACCTTCGGCTTCAGCTCGAGCCGCACGCCGAGACGCTCGAGCACCAGGTCGAGGGCGTCGCCGGCGGCGGCTAGCCGCCGCGCTGCGATGCACGAGGAAGCCGGTCAGGCTGCCCGGGCCGCGCTCCTCGAGCGCGGAGAGGAGCGCGGGTGCCTCGATCTATCCGAGGTCGAGGCGCTCGTCGAGGAGCTCGAGCTCTCCGAGGAGGCCGCGGAGCGGCTCTACGCCGAGATCGACGAGCGCAGCATCCGAATCGAGGATGACTGCGGACGGGAACGGGCGGAAGCGCTCAGCGTCGTCAACGGCGAGCTCGCAGCTTCGACGGCGGATACGCTGCAACTCTTCATGAACGAGATCGGCCGCTTCCCCCTGCTGACTGCTGCGGAGGAGGTGGAGCTCGCCAAGAGGGTCGAGCGGGGCGACCGAAGCGCCAAGGACCGCATGGTCAACTCGAACCTTCGCCTCGTCGTCTCGATCGCGAAGCGCTACCAGGGCCACGACGTGCCGCTCCTCGATCTCATCCAGGAGGGCATCCTGGGCCTGATCCGCGCGGTCGAGAAGTTCGACTGGCGCCGCGGCTACAAGTTCTCCACGTACGCGACGTGGTGGATCCGCCAGGCGGTCCAGCGGGGCGTCGCGAACCGCGGCAGGACGATCCGCATCCCCATTCACATCGCCGATCGGGAGCGCAAGATCGCTCGCACGGAGCGTGAGCTGTCCGTGAGGCTCGGTCGCCCGCCCGAGGATACGGAGCTCGCGGAGG
>CAZCIJ010000009.1:11642-26408 GCA_964498265.1 uncultured Gaiellales bacterium
AGCTCCAAGAGATCCGTGTCGCCGGGCGGGCGATCGCAAGTCTCGACCAACCCGTGGGCGAGGAAGGCGAAGGTGGGCTTCACGAGCTCATCCCCGGCGAGACGGCCGAGCCGGTGGAGGAGGTTCACGTCAGCCTCTCGGCACAGGCGGTACGCAAGGCCGTCGAGTCGCTACCGGAGCCCGAGCGCGACGTCGTCCGGCTCCGCTACGGCATCGACGGCGAGGAGCCGAAGTCTCTCGCGGAGGTCGGCCGCCTGCTCCGTCTCTCGCCCGAGCGAGTGCGCGAGCTCGAGCGACGGGCGCTCGAGCGTCTCGCTGTCGAGCGCGAGCTGCAGGCCCTTCGCCCAGCTGCGTAGAGGCACGAACGAAGGAGGAGCGATGGAGAAGATCCTGGTCGCATACGACGGGTCCGACCACGCGCGGCGAGCGCTCGAGCGGGCCGCGGAGCTCGCGCAAGGTGGCGCGGGCGTGACGGTCGTGGCCGCAGTCCACGTGCTTCCGCACGCCAGTCGAGGTCCGGGGCCCGGCCCTGTCGATTCCAGGGAGGCGGCGGAGCGCCGCGAGGAGCTCGACGAAGCCAAGGGGGTGCTGGCTCAGTCCGGCATCGAGGCACGGGTGGTCCCCGGCTACGGCGATCCGGCTGACGTGATCGTCGAGGAGGCGCGAGGGTGGGACGCCGACCTGATCGTCGTCGGGACGCGCGGCCTCGGCGGCGCGCAACGCCTCCTCCTCGGATCGGTCAGCACCAAGGTCGCGCACCAAGCGCCGTGCGACGTGCTCGTCGTTCGCTGACGAGACGTCCGCACCCTCCAGCGCACCTGTCGCGGAAGCGTCGCTCCGGGAGGAAGCTCAGGGCCGCGGAAGGTGGCGGGCGAACCAGTCCGCGGCGGCGTCGGCGACGGCTTCCAGGGCGCCAGGCTCCTCGAAGAGGTGGGTTGCCCCGGGAACGACTCGAAGCTCCTTCTCGCACCGGAGCTCGTCGAGGGCTTCCCGGTTGAGCTCGAGCACGATGGCGTCGGCTCCGCCGACCACGAGCAGCGTCGCGGCTCGTACCTGGGAAAGCCGGGGCCGAGCGAGATCGGGTCGTCCGCCGCGCGAGACGACCGCGCGCACCTCGTCGCCTCGGTCGGCGGCCGCCCAGAGCGCAGCCGCTGCGCCCGTGCTCGCGCCGAAGTATCCGACCGGGAGCGACCTCACGTCCTCCGTCTCTCGGAACCAGCCGTGGGCCTGCTCGAGGCGCGCAGCGAGCAGGTCGACGTCGAAGACCTTCTCCCGGTCGAACGCCTCTTCCTCCGTGAGCAGATCGAAGAGAAGCGTGGCGACTCCCGCCTCGTTCAGGCGGCGCGCGACGAAGCGGTTGCGCGGGCTCATGCGGCTCGAGCCGCTGCCGTGTGCGAACAGCACGCCCCCGACCGCGCCCTCCGGCACGCTCAGGTCGCCTCCCAGCTCGACGCCTCCGGCGTCGATGCGCACGGTGGGATCCCGGGCGGCGCCCTCCCCTGCTTCGTCGAGGAGCTCGAGCACTCGCTCGTCCTCGACGGGCAGGAAGTTCCGGTACCACATGCCGACGGCGCCGAGATACTCGGGTTCCTCGAGACACAGAACCCGGTCTGCCTCCTCACCGAGGCGAGCGACGGTCTCCGGAGCTCCGACCGGCACCGCGACGACCACCCCGCGCGCACCCTCCCCTTTGGCCCAGCGAATCGCAGCGATCATCGTGGCGCCCGTCGCGAGACCGTCGTCGACGAGAAGGCACGTCTTGTCCGTGAGACTCACCGGCGCCCTGCGGGCGTGAAGGCGACGATCGAGCGAATCCGCCCTCGCCTGGGCGGCGGCAACGGCGCTCTGCACGTCGTCATCCGTCAGCCCGTCGTGGGCGCGGACGTACACGCCGCTCCCCGGCGTGACGGCGCCGATCGCGTACTCTGGCTCGAGAGGGTGGCCGACCTTGCGAACGGCGAGCGCGTCGAGCGGGAGCCGGAGGGCGCGTGCCACCTCGGCGGCGACCTCGACCCCGCCACGCGCGAGGCCCACGACGACGGCGTCGTCGAGCCGCTCCTTCGCGAGGGCCCGTGCGAGCTGCCGGCCGGCATCCTCCCGATCCTCGAAGACGAGCAACACCCTCTCGGCCATGCTGGGATCCTCGCAGCTCGGACTCCTGCGGACATCCGTGTCTGCACGGATAGAGCTGCGCGAAAACCCGCAGTTAGGATCGGTGGAAGCGATCGCCAAGGCGAGAGCGGCGGGAATCGCGACCGGACGGCGCGGCCCTGAGTCACCGCCGGGGTAAGGGCCGTCCGGAAAGTGAACGAGAGCGTCTGACATGCGTCACGCACCGCGACACTGTGTTCTCATTCGCGGCCTGGTAACCAGGCGCGCGGCCAGCGCGCAGGCGCTCCCTGCGTCCTTGTCTCGCGGCAGGTGCCGCGTGTCATCCACCGCCGCCACTTTCCGGACAGGCCCTTAACACGCGTGGCCTTGCACGAATCGCTGACGCCGGACGAGCCCGCACGCGCCGGGCCGGCGACCGCCCCGCCTCACGCGTCGCCCGCAGAGACCGTGGTCAAGCGTCTCGGAAGCGACGCCGCGACCTGTCTCTCCGTCGAGGAGGCTTCGGCCCGGGCCGCTCGCTTCGGCCCGAACGCCCGTCCGGGACCCGAGGGGCCGTCGTACGCAGCGATCGCGGTGCGGCAATTCCTCGACCCGCTCGTCGGCCTGCTGATCGCGGCGATCGTGGTCTCCGCTGCGATCGGGCATGGTCTCGAGGCTGCGGCCATCGGCGTGATCGTGCTGCTGAACGGCGTCCTCGGCTTCGTTCAGGAGGCTCGCGCCGAGCGGGCCGTCCAGGCGCTTCACGAGCGCGTGCCGCGCCTTGCCGCCGCCGTGCGCGGAGGGCGCGAGGTCCAGCTGCCGGCCGAGGACGTGGTGACGGGCGACGTGCTCGTTCTGCGCGAGGGCGACCACGTCGCAGCCGACGGGCGGATTCTCGGCGAGGAGGGGCTCGCCGTCGACGAGTCGATCCTCACCGGGGAATCGCTGCCGGTCGAGAAGGCGCAGGCTCCGGTGCCCTCCGAGACGCCCCTCGCAGAGCGGATCTCGATGGTCTTTGGCGGCACGTGGGTCGTCCGCGGCCGGGCCCGGGCCGTCGTCACCGCCATCGGCGAGGCGACAGAGGAGGGACGCGTCGTCAGCCTGACCGAGCGTGCGAAGCCGCCGCGGACGCCGCTCCAGCGGCGCCTCGGCGGGCTCACGCGGGTCATGGTCGCCGCCGGCGCCGTCGTCACGCTCGTTATCGCGGCCGGCCTCGCCCTTCGGGGCGGCTCTGCCGACGAGGCCTTCCTCGTCGGCGTCTCGGTTGCCGTGGCGGCCGTCCCGGAAGGTCTCGCGGCCACCGTCACGATCGCGCTCGCTCTCGGCGCCCGCGCGATGGCGGCCCGTGGGGCGATCGTCCGCCGGCTCGCCGCCGTGGAGACCCTGGGCGAGACCACCGTCATCTGCACCGACAAGACGGGGACGCTGACCGAGAACCGGCTCCACCTCGCGGCCGCGGTTCCAGATGGCGGGCGCTCGCTCCCGGATCTGCTCGCGGCGGGCGTGCTCGCCTCCTCCGCCGAGCTCGTCGACGAGCTCGAGGAGCTGAGGATCGTCGGCGACCCGCTCGAGGGAGCGCTCCTGCTGGCGGCGCGCGACGAGGGCATCACACGGGAGGCGCTGCTCGCCGAGCGCTCGCTCGTGACGGAGATGCCCTTCGACCCGGCGCGACGCTGGATGGCTAGCCTCTATCAGGAGGACGGCGTGCGGCGTCTCCTCGTCAAGGGAGCGCCGGAGGCGCTGCTCCCGCGCACGTGCGTGGGGGCCGACGAGCGGCGGGCGATCGAGGGGCGCGTCGCGTCTCTCGCGCGTGAGGGCTCCCGGGTCCTCATGGTCTGCGAGCGGCGGCTGTCCGGGCCAAGGAGGGAGGACGAGGAGCTCGAGCGCGAGCTTCGGCCACTGGGCCTTCTCGCCTTCCACGACCCGCTGCGAGCGGGAGCTCCCGCCGCCGTCCGCGAGGCGCGAGGAGCGGGGATCGAGGTGGTCATGGTCACAGGCGACCACCCGGTCACGGCACGCGCGATCGGCCGAGCGCTCGACCTCGCGGACGAGGAAATCGTGGCGCGAGCCGACCCGTCCGAGAAGCTCGAGCTCGTGAGCCGGCTGCAAGAGCGCGGCGACGTCGTGGCCGTGACCGGCGACGGGATCAACGACGCGCCGGCCCTGCGCCGCGCCGACGTGGGCGTCGCGATGGGCCGCTCGGGAACCGAGGCGGCCCGCGAGGCGTCCGCCCTCGTCCTCACCGACGACAACTTCGCCACGATCGTCGCCGCCGTCCGGGAGGGCAGGCGAATCTCCGACAACGTCAGGAAGTTCGTCGCGTTCCTCCTGTCGGCGAACCTGGGCGAGGTCTTCCTCTTCGGAGCAGCTGTCCTGGGCGGGCTCGGCGTCCCGATGACCGTCGTCCAGGTCCTCGTCGTCAACGTGCTCACGGACGGCCTGCCGGCGGTCGCCCTCTCGCTCGACCCAGTCTCGCCCGAGACCATGGCCCGGCCGCCCCGGCCGGGAGGGACGCTCTTCGCCCGCCGCACGTGGCTGGGGCTCGCGGCGATCGGCGCGCTCGTGGGCGCGTGCGCGCTGGGCGCCTTCCTGGCGGGGAAGGCGCTCGACGAGGACAGCGCCCAGACGATGGCCTTCGCCACCGTCGCGCTCGCCGAGCTCGTCCTCGTCTTCGCCCTCCGCTCGGCCCGTCGTGCAGCCTGGCGCGTTCCCGGAAACAGGTGGCTCATGTGGGCGGTCGCGGGCTCGGTCGCCCTGCTCGTCCTGGCGGTCTACGCAGGCCCGCTCCACGAGGCTCTCGGCACGACCTCGCTCGACCTGAGCGAGAGCGCCGTGGTGCTCGGCCTCGCGCTCCTGCCGGCCCTTGCCGTCGAGCTCTGGAAGCAGCGCCGCCTCCGGGCGGGGCGGGGTTCCGGACAGCCCCTTGAACCGACTCCGCGGCCGCCGAGGAATAGGTGATCGAGCGCCGGCGGCGCTCGCCCCGTCCCGGTGGCGGGCGAGGGGGCTCGGTCAGGCAGCGGCGCGTTCCAGCGCTCGCCTGCCGCGAGGCGTCAACCCGAAGTAGCGATCAACGAGCCCGTCCTCGAGGAGCTCCCGGGCGTGCTGCCAGGGTGGCGGTCCACCGGGGTCGGCCGTCCAGTCGCGCAATGCGAGGAGTGCCTCCGCCGAGACGTCGAAGGTCTCCTCGAAAACGCGGTCGTCGAGCACGTACACGTCGCCGGCGACATCGCCCGTGAGGCGCTCGAGGAGCGCGCCGTCGACGACGACGTCGGCCTCGTCCTCGGAGGCCCTGCGAATCTCGACGACGGATCCCGTTTCCGCCCGGCCGCGGAAGAGCAGCTGGGAAGGCCACGGCGTCGGTGGCGGGCTCGGCCATCCGTGGTGGAATCGGCCGCGCCACTCGTCGCGCTGCTGCGCCTCCGGGACGACGTGTTGGAGGAGACGCTCGAAGCGCTCTTCCAGCTCCTCGAGCCGGCTCCGCAGGTGGCGTCGCGCCGTCCCCTCGATCCCGGCCAAGCGGTGCTCGGCTTGGACGTGGTGGTACTCGTCGACGAGGTCGACGAGCTCACTCGGTGTCGCAGGCTCCATGCGCTGGCGGCTCCCTGCCGGCTCTCAGACCAGGATGCGGAAGGCGAGGTCGGGCGGGCAGCCGTCGCGACGGAGCGCGACGGCGCCGTGGAGATCGACGTCGGTGCGACGTGCGAGCGCTCGCGCGTGCTTCTCCAAGTAGCCCGCGCGTACGAGCGACTCGAACCGCCAGCGTGCGACCTCGCTCCACTCTGCCTCCTCGCCCGCGAGCTCGAGCTCTTGCGCTGTGATGCTCATGCGGCTCATCGTGGCGCCTCGACGGGGACCTGTCATCGGTGAGTGCCCCGACGCCGCCTTCGGAAAACCCGTAACGGTGAATCGGCTCGCCGCGTACGGGCGGCGGGCCGGTCGACAGTGAACGGAGGCGAGGCGATGGAGCTCGAGGCACGGTCGGTGCTTTCCCGCAGGCCGGTCGTGGCATTCGCTGATGACAGCCCGAGGCTTCCGCGCGGAGAATGGGATCCATGGAGCGTGCGAGACCGAGCCGGGCCTCGAGAAACGAGTCCGCCGGAGGAGCCCGCCTCGTCGAGGATCTGGCCACCCTCGCCGACGACGAGCTCGCTCAGCTGAGCGATGCCGAGCTGGCGCGCGCCCTCCACATGCTCGCACAGGATCGCCGTCGCGTCACGGCGCAACTGAAGCGCCTGGACAGGGCCGTCGAGCGAGTCAGCCGCGAGCTTGCGGCCCGGGGCCACGGCGGATAGCCCTGAGGACGGCCGGTGTACACCTGGGTTGAGCACACGGGAGAGCTCGAGCTCGCGGTCGAGGCCGAGACCGAGGTTGCGGTGTTCGCCGAGGCCCTCGCCGCGCTCGGCGAGCTCCTCGACGAGGAGGTCGCCGACCAGTCCGTCGTCCACGAGGTCGACGCCAAGGCCGGCGACCGGCCGGCCCTGCTCGCCGAGTGGCTGTCCGAGCTCGTCTTCCTCGCCGAGAGCGAGGGCTTCGTGCCGGCGCGGGTGGTGACGATCGGGCTCGAGGAAGACGGCGTTCGCGCTACCGTCGAGGGGCGCCGAGGCTCGCCTCGCCATCTCGTCAAGGCAGTCACCTACCACGGCCTCTCGTTCGCGCCGGAGGGCGGGTCCTGGAGGGCGACGGTGGTGCTCGATGTCTGAGCTCGTTCGCGTCGACGAGGCCTTGTGGGAGATCCCCCAGAGCGCACGGCCCGACATGCGGGTCCCGGCGCGCGTCTTCGCCGACCACGACCTCCTCGAGGAGATCGAGCGCGACCGGTCGCTCGAGCAGCTGCAGAACGTCGCCACCCTGCCCGGCATCGTGGGGGCTGCGCTCGCCATGCCGGACATCCACGAAGGCTACGGCTTCCCGGTCGGAGGGGTGGCTGCCTTCGAGACGCCGGACGGCGTCGTCTCTCCGGGAGGAGTGGGCTACGACATCAACTGTGGCGTGCGACTGCTCGTCCTGCCGATCTCGCACACCGAGCTCGCCGACCGCCGCGAGCCGCTCGTGCACGAGATCTCCCGGGCCATTCCAGCGGGCGCGGGCAAGGCGAGCGGTCTGGTCTTCCGCGGAGCCGAGCTCGACCGGGTCCTCCGCGAGGGTCCCCATGCGCTCGTGACGCGCGGCATCGGCACCGAGGACGACCTCGAGCATACCGAGTCGCAGGGCTGCCTTCCGGGAGCCGATCCGGCTGCCGTGTCGGAGCGGGCACGTACGCGCGGGGCGAGGCAGGTGGGTACGGTGGGGTCGGGCAACCACTTCATCGAGCTCCAGCGCGTGGCGCGCGTCCTGGACGAACGCGCAGCCGATGTCTGCGGCCTCCGGGAGGGCAGCGTGACGGTCCTCATCCATTCCGGCTCGCGCGGCTTCGGCCATCAGGTCTGCACCGACTACGTGCGCAGGATGGACGCTGCGCTCGCTCGGTACGCGATCGAGCTTCCCGACCGCCAGCTCGCGTGCGCGCCCCAGTCCTCGCCGGAGGGACGCGCCTACGTCGCCGCGATGGCCGCGGCGGCGAACTTCGCGTGGGCGAACCGCCACGCGATGGCGCACGCCGTGCGGGGCGCCATCGCGAGGGTCCTCTCTCCGGCGATCGCCGCGGGCACGCGCCAGGTGTACGACGTCGCCCACAACGTCGCCAAGCTCGAGGTGTACGAGGGACGGACCCTCTGCGTGCACCGGAAGGGCGCGACCCGCGCGTTCCCGCCCGGCTCGCCCGAGATCCCGGCCGTCTTCCGCGAGATCGGGCAGCCCGTCTTCATCCCGGGCAGCATGGGAACGGCGAGCTTCGTGCTCGCCGGCCGGGAGGGGGCGATGGTCAGGTCGTTCGGCAGCGCCTGTCACGGCGCGGGTCGACGCATGTCCCGGACGGGCGCCCGGCGGCGGGTGACCGGCGTTGAGCTACGGCGTCAGCTCGAGGCCCAGGGCGTGGTCGTCCGCTGTCCCTCCAATCGAGGCTTGGCCGAAGAGGCGCCGTTCGCGTACAAGGACGTCGATCATGTCGTCTCGGTCGTCGAGCGGGCCGGCCTCGCCGCGCCCGTGGTCCGGCTCGTCCCTATCGGGGTCATCAAAGGGTGACATCGTGCCCGGCGCCTTTACGCGCGTCGTGTGCTCCGTGGACGGCTCGCTCGAGAGCATCGAAGCCGCGCGCCAGGTGTCGCGGCTCGCGCCGAGGACCGCGAGGCTCGTCCTGCTCGGCGTGGCGCGGCCGCTCGCTGCTTCCCCGCTGCGGGCCGGCGTGGTCATGGCGCCCGGACCGTCGGAGGCGGCAGCCGAGCTCAGGCGCGCCCGCGAGCGCATCCCCGAGCTTCGGCGTGCGCGGCTCTCCCTGCTCGAAGGAGCGCCTATCCCGACCTTGCTCGGCGCCCTGCGGCGGGAGAGCGCGACCCTCGTGGCCGTCGGCATCCACCGCCGAAGCCGGGCGCTGGGCGTGGCGCTCGGCAGCGTCGCCACGGCGCTGCTCCACGGCGCCCCCTGCTCTGTCTACGTCGGGCGGGGGCCCTTCGGCGTCACGCGGCTGCCGCGCCGGATCGTCGTTGGGGTGGACGGATCGCGAGGGGCGTACCGAGCGCTCGAGGAGGCCGCTGCGCTCGCCGGGAGGATTCGTGCCGAGGTGTGCGTCCTCGTCGCCCTCGGGAGCAAGGACGTCGATCTGACCGGCCTCGAGGAGAGGATGAACGCCGTCGGTGTCGTGGTCGTGGAGGATCCCCGCCGCCCGGTCGACGCGTTGCTCGCAGCCGGCGCGGAGCTCCTCGTTCTCGGCGGCCGAGGCATCCACGGCCTTCGGGCCCTCGGGAGCGTGAGCGAGCGCGTTGCGCACCAGGCGCGCTGCCCGGTTCTCGTCGTGCGACCCGAGCAATGGGCCCCTTCCGCCCGTGCAACGTGAAGCTCGCGCCCAGTGCCGGCTACCTGACGAGCAGGCATGCGCACTCGGCGAGGTGCGAGACCTTGTGCGACACGCCTCCGAGCACGAGCGACCGTACGTCGCCCAGGCCCCTGCTTCCGAGCACGACGAGATCGACCCCCTCCTCTTGTGCGAGCTCCACGATCTGCCGCGCCGGATTTCCCTCGGACACGCGCGAGTAGACGCGCTCGACCCCCTGGGCGCGCAATCGATCGGCTCCTTCACGAGCTAGTGCGTCGCCGAGGGTGAGGTCGGCTGCATACCGGGCTTCCTCTTCCTCGAGCCGCATGTGCTCCGCCTCGGCAACCTCACGGACCGCCTCGGGCTGCACCTGCCGATGGACGACATGGAGGACGAGCAGCTCCGATCCGCAGAGTCGGGCGAGGCCGCCAGCCACGTCGACCGCCCTCCAAGCGTGCTCCGAACCGTCGACCCCGACCAGGATCTTGCGAAACATGCCGCCTCCGTGAGCGGAGCCTTGTGCCGATGGGAGCCTAGACGTTTGATCGGAAGGTCCGATCAAACGTCGCGTTAGCACCGCCGCAAGTGGCCGATCCGGCCGCTTGCGGCACTGGTACCTGGGACGGCCATGCCGTCGGGGCCGCGAAGCGGCCCCGTGTATGGAGACGATTGATCGAGTTATCGATCAATCGTCTAAGACGCGAAAGCCCTCTCAATGCCGCAGCCAGAGCGACGTCACCTCGAAGACGCCGTCACGGGGAAGGTTTGGGCGGATCGCCTGGCATCGCTGCCTCCTCCGGGTACGCCGGTGTCTCTGAGTCGGGTGCAGCGGATTCCACCCCGCGCCCGGTCCCGACTCTCGCGACCTCGGGCTCGGAGGTGACTCCGGAAGTCCGCTCGGGAACGCGCCGGTAGGCGCCGTGCTGCTGGTCCCAGGGCTCGAACTGCGTCGTCCCCGGCGGAAGGGCCTCGTGCCGGCCGACGACGAGCGCACCGTCCGGGCGGAGGACTGCGGCCAGCAGCCGGCACACGCGGCGCTGGAGCGGCTCGTCGAAGTACGTGAACGCGACGTTGCGGCAGAGGACGAGGTCGAAGGGGCCGTCTGGCGCTGGCTCGCGGATGTCGTGCCCGGCCAGCGTCACGCGCCGCCTGAGATGATCGTTCAGGCAGGAGAGGCCGCCTCGGTCGACGAACCCGCGCGCTCGCCAGTCCTCCGGCAGCTCACGCAGGCTGCTCTCCGGGTAGCAGGCGACGCGGGCTCGCGCGAGCACCGGCTCATCCACGTCGGTCGCGAGGATCGTCAGGTCGACACCGGGGTGCTGCTCCGCGAGCGCGAGCTCCCAGACGAGAGCGAGCGTGTACGGCTCCTCGCCTGACGCGCAGCCCGCGCTCCAGATGCGCACGGCTCCGTCGCCCCGCTCGAGCGCCTCGCGCGCGAGGGCGGGGAGGACACGCTCCCGGAGGAAGTCGAAGACGCCCCGGTCCCGGTAGAAGCGGGAGATCGTGACGTGGCACAGCGCGTCGAGCTCGCGCCACTCGTCCGGGTGCGTCTCGAGGTAGACCCGGTAGGTCGGAAGATCGGGCAGCCCGAGGTGGTCGATGCGGCGGCTGATGCGCTTGCAGACCTGCCGTCGAACCTTGCGATAGCCGCGCCAGCGCAGCCCGATGCGCGGAAGCGCCCACTGGAGGAAGCGAGTGCAGTCGGCGTCGGTCACCGACCGGCCGGGTGACGGACGCGAAGTCGCCGCGGCACCGGCAGATGAAGCAGCGCGGCCCGCTCCCACGTCTCGCGCAGATCGCGGGGCAGCCGGGCGGTCACGTCTGAGCGCTCCTCGGGCGCGAGATGCTTGAGCCAGGCGAAGACGGCCTCGATCACCCAGTCGGCATCCTCGGGCCGGTCGAGGCCGAGACGCTCGCGAACCTCGGCCACGAACTCCTCGCGATCGAACCGGCGCGGCTCCTCGATGCCGCTCGTCTCCTGCTCCCAGATCTCCCGCAACCCGAGCGGCAGGTGGGAGGCGAGGTGACGCGCCTCCTGCGGCCCGATGCGCTCGGCGAGGAGACGCCCGACCGTCCGGAAGACCGCCTCGGCGTCCTCCTCGTCGGCGAGCCCGGCCTCCCGCGAGAGCCAGCGGAACCCGATGTGACGGTCCTCAGCGGCCTTTGCCTCACGGTCTCGCATGATGGCTCCGCCAGCATCGCCGCCCGTGGCGCGCGCCGCATCGGGGAAGGCGCCGATCGGTACGCGGACAACTACGGATTCGACGTCAGGTCGGGAGGATCCCGAGGGTCGATCGCGAAGGGCCGGGGGCCAGCGGGAGGCGGACCGGGAAGGGTGGCTCCGTAGTTCCCCGCACGCAGAATCGGCCCTTTCCCGATGCTGAGGAGTCCGCCCGGGAGGCATCCTCCTCGAGACCTTCCGAGGGAACGAGGCGGCAGCGGCGTCCTCGACGATCGGCCGTCGCTATGCCTCCGAGCTCTCGCGCCACTACGCCGTTCGAGCCCTCCGGTGAGCAGGGGCGCTCCGAGCGGGCCGAACACTCCTTCGTGGTACGAGCCTTGCTAGACTGTTTGTGACGCGAAGAACAAGAGCGGGGTCTTCTTCTCGCGTCATCCGTCTCAGCGGCCGATCGCGCCGCCACGAAAGGACGACGACGACCATGCGCACCGTCAACGACATCAAGCACGAGCTCGACCGCGCCGTGGAGCGCCGTCGCGAGCTCTGGCGCGCCGCGGGCGCCGCGAACGGCGCCGCCGAAGCGGGCGAGCTCGCACGGCTGAACGCGAGGATCCCCGAGCTGTGGGAAGAGCTCCGTATCGCGCGCACTCGCCGTCGGTTCGGCTCGCCGGAGCCGATCCTCAGGCGCGCCGACCGGGACAGGCGCCTCGAGCGCGCGATCGATCGCGCCATCGAGCAGAAGCTGTCCTGCGCCGCCTGATCGAGTGCGGCGTCTCCCAACGTTGCACCTGAGACTCGCGTCCCGCGACGCCGCACTTTCCGGCCGCTCCGTGTTATGAGAGGCCGCACTAGAACTCGCAGAGGTGGGCGGCGCAGCCGCCGGCGTAGCCCGGATCGATCTCGACGGGCGGGGCCTCAGCCGTTCCAGGCTCCGAGAGGAAGCTCAGCACCTGCCCGGGCCTGCTTCCGTAGCGGTAGACGGTGATCCCCTTGACGCCTGCCTTCCAGGCGTCGACGTAGATCCGCCGAACGTCCTCCACCGATGCGTCGCTGGCGAGGTTGACCGTCTTCGAGACGGCGGCGTCCACGTGGCGCTGCACGGCCGCCTGCATGCGCAGGTGCGCCTCCGGGGCGATCTCGAGAGCTGTGACGAACGCGCGGCGGACGTCCTCCGGCACGCGGAGCTCGTCCCGTACGGCGCCGGCGCGCACGATGTCGGCCATGAGCTCGTCAGAGTAGAAGCCGCGCTCGCGCGCGACTCGCTCGAAGAGCGGATGCACCTCGACGAGGCGCCCGCCGAGCGCCGCGCGGAGGTAGGCGATCGCGAAGATCGGCTCGATGCCGGAGGTGGTGCCGGCGATCAAGGAGATCGTTCCCGTCGGAGCGATCGACGTGAGCTGCGCATGCCTGAGGGCCGGACGGCCGCGCCGCGCGTAGCGGCTTTCGGCGAAGAGGGGAAACGGCCCTCGCTCCTGCGCGAGCTGCGCCGACGCCGCGCGCGCCTCGTCCCTGATCCTCCGGGCGACGCGGGCAGCGAGGCGGACGGCGGCGGTGGAGTCGTAGGGGATCCCCCGGGCGGCGAGGAGCTCCGCGAGGCCCATCATCCCCAGGCCGATCTTGCGGGTCGCTTTGGCAGCGAGCTCGAGCTCCGGTGCCGGATAGCGGTTGACCTCGAGAACGTCGTCGAGGAACCGCACCGCGAGGCGCACGGTCTCTCCCAGCCGCCGCCAGTCGACACCGCGTGGCCCGGCGAAGCGGGCGAGGTTGAGCGAGCCGAGGGTGCACGACTCGTCGGGGAGGAGCGGCACCTCGCCGCAGGGGTTGGTCGCCTCGATACGGCCCAGTGACGGTACGGGGTTCCGGCGATTGATCCGATCGCTGAACAGAAGGCCCGGGTCGCCCGAGCGCCAGGCGTGCTCCGCGATGAGCTGGAGGAGGTCGGCGGCCGGCATGCTCGCCGCCGCGCGCCCGGTGCGGGGGTTGACGAGACGATGGACCTCCCCTCGGGTCGCGGCCCGCATGAAGCGATCGCTCACGGCCACCGACAGGTTGAAGTTGCCGAGACGACCTTCCTCGTCCTTCGCCCGCACGAAGTCGACGATGTCCGGGTGCGACGCGTCGAGGACGGCCATGTTGGCACCGCGACGGCGGCCACCCTGCTTGATCACGTCGGTGGCGACGTCGAACACTCCGATGAACGACAGCGGGCCGCTCGCCACTCCGCCTGTGCTGGCGACGCGGTCTCCGAAGGGACGCAGCCGTGAGAACGAGAAGCCCGTGCCGGCGCCGGCCTGATGGAGGAGCGCCGTCCGTGCAAGGGTGGTGAAGATCGATTCGAGCGAGTCCTCGACCGGGAGGACGAAGCAGCCCGAGAGGAGGCCGAGGCGCGTGCCGGCGTTCATGAGCGTCGGCGAGTTCGGCAGGAACTCGAGCCGCTTCAGCAGGCCTGCGAACTCCTCGGCCCACCGGTCGGCGGAGCCCGGCTCGAACTCCTCCTCGGCGAGCGCGACGTGACTGGCGACGCGCACCATCATGCCGGCGGTCGACTCGACGGGCGTGCCTTGCGCGTCCCTGAGCAGGTAACGCTCCCGCAGCACCGTGACGGCGTTCAGGCTCAGCTTGAGCTCGTCGCGAACGCCGAGGAGCCGCTTCGTCTCGCGAAGCTCCGCGCGGCGCTGCCGGTAGACGACGTAGGCGCGGGCGACGTCCTCGAGGCCCATCGCCATGAGGACGCGCTCGACGGCGTCCTGGACGTCCTCGACCCCCGGTGGAACCCGCCCGAAGCGCGCCGCGACGTCTGCGACGACACGGCGGGCCGCTTCCTCGGCGATCGGCGGCTCGTCCCGTCCCACCTCGCGCGCTGCGGCGAGGACGGCCTCGCTGACCCGGGCGACATCGAACGGTGCGAGCTGGCCGGCTCGCGTCTGGATCAGCTCCGGGGAAGGCTCGGCCCGGTTCCGCACAGGGCTCATCGTGGCCTCATCGTCGGTCACGCGGACGCCCTGCGCAAACCGCGAAGACGATTGATCGACAAATCGATCAATCGTCTCTCTACACGGGGCCGCTTCGCGGCCCCTACGGCATGGCCGTCTAGATCGGTAGTTCCCCGCAGCCGGGATCGGCGGCTCTCCCGATGCCGCCGGCCGGGGGAAGCGGAAGGATGGGTGCGGGTCGAGAACGATCGGAGGGACACCATGGAGTCGGTGGACATGCAGAACGCGAAGCCGGGCGACCGCGTCGTCACGGTTGGGCATCGCGTCGGCGAGAGCCCGCGCGAGGGCGAGGTGCTCGAGGTGGTCGGGGCCTCCGGCCACAAGCACCTGCACGTGCGGTGGGCGGACGGCCGCGAGTCGATCGTCTACCCGGGCGCGGACGTCCGGATCGAGCACGTCCCGCTTCCCGCGACGAAGGACGCAAGCTAGGGGCCGTCCGGATCCCGTGAAGCTCGCGCTTGCGGGCGACACGATGCTGGGTCGCGGCGTCGCCGAGCAGATGGCGGCGTCGCCGGAACGGGCGCTCCTGGCTCCGGAGGTCGCGGCCGCCATCGGCGAGGCCGACCTCTTCGTCCTGAACCTCGAGTGCTGCATCT
>CAZCIJ010000010.1:0-11105 GCA_964498265.1 uncultured Gaiellales bacterium
TCCTGGCGAGCGAAAACCAAGCCGGGGAAGGACGCAGGGAGCGCCCATATGCAGGTCATATGGGCGCGACCGAGGACGCAGACCGGCGCCGGTTTGCAGCCGCCAGGGCGTACCGTAATCCCCGGACAGAGCACTAAGTTCGTCGGCGGAGGGTCGTGGAGGCACGAGCGAGCGAAGTAACCGTCAGGCCGGCGCCGGCCAGGCGCCGGCCTGACTTCGGAGGACGGTCAGAGGAGAAGGTCGGGCGCATCCTGATCGCTCCCGGCCAGCTCCTTCTGGCCTTCATCGTCCTCTTCCCCGCCTCGATCGCGATCTACATCGGCTTCACGAGCTGGTCGCCGACGACCGGCGTGGACTTCTGGCACGCGTACGAGTTCTGGCACTGGTTCGACGGCTACTGGGAGGCGCTCACCAGCACGGCCTTCTGGGCCGCCATGTGGCGCACGGTGCTGATCACGGTCGTGTGCGTCGCCGTCGAGGCCGTGCTCGGATTCGCGCTGGCGCTGCTCCTGGTGAAGACGTTCCTGGGGCGGGGGCTTACGATCGTGTTCTTCCTGCTTCCGATGATGGTCGTGCCCGCCGTCTCGGGGTTCATCTTCTTCATGCTCTACCAGCAGGACGGGCCCGTGAACGAAGCGCTCGACGCGGTGCTGGGCGTCGGCCCGGTCAACTGGCTCCAGAACGCCGACATCGCGCTGTGGTCGGTGATGACCGTCGACATCTGGCAGTGGACGCCGCTGATGTTCCTCATCTTCCTCTCGGGCCTGGCGGCCCTGCCGGAGGATCAGATGAACCAGGCGCGCATCCTCGGCGCCAGCTGGTTCGCCCAGATGCGCTACCTCGTCCTGCCGATGCTGAAGCCGATCCTCCTCATCGCGCTCATCATCCGGACGATCGAGGCGTTCAAGCTCTTCGATCCGATCTACCTCCTCACTCAAGGGGGGCCCGGGAACGCGACCGAGAACATCTCGCTCTACCTCTTCGACGAGACGGCCGCGAACACGCGCTGGGGGTACGCCAGCTCGGTCGCGATCCTCGTGCTCATCTTCGTGTCGATCGTCGGCTTCTGGGCCGTGCGCCCCATCGAGCGAGCGCAGGAGGAGACGCTCGAGGAGCTGACAGGCGGCGAGGCCGGGCCTGAGGCGGGCGAGAAGCAGCGGGTCGAGGAGGCGATCGAGGCGGAGGCGAAAGTCTGATGGCAGTCGCGGAGCCTACGGTCGCCCGGTTCGAGGCCCCACCGGGATCGCGAACGCCCCGGTGGCTGAAACCGGCCAGCAGGATCCTCGCGATCGTCTTCCTCGCGGCGGTGTTCGCCTTCCCGCTCTACTGGGTCGTCACCATGTCGTTCAAGCCGCTGCCCGAATGGAACCCGCCGGGGAAGGTCTACTGGTTCCCGGAGAATCCGACGCTCGAGAACTACGAGAAGATCCTCGGCATCGGCGGCACCGGAGGCGAGACGGTCTTCGCGACCTCGCGCTCTCGCTCGGCGCTCGGCTACCTCCAGAACTCCGCGGTCGCCGCGGTGGGCGGTACGGTGCTCGCGCTCGTCGTCGGGATCTTCGTCGCCTACGGGATCGCGCGCTTCAGGGCGGGAGGGAGGCTGCTGCCCTTCCAGATCCTCCAGCTGCGGATGTTCCCGCCGATCGCGATCATCATCCCGCTGCTGTTCATGTTCGTGCAGATCGGCCTGTGGAACAAGTACTTCTTCGGCTGGCTGCCCCTCGGCCTCGTGATCATCTACGGCGCGATCACGTTCCCGTTCGTCGTCTGGATGATGCGGAGCTTCTTTCAGGAGGTCCCGAGGGAGATCTCGGAGGCGGCGATCGTCGACGGCTGTACGCAGTGGGGAGCCTTCTTCAAGGCGGTGCTGCCGCAGGCGAAGGGAGGGCTTGCCGCGACGGCGCTGTTCGTCTTCATCCTCAACTGGTCCGACTTCCTGATCGCGAAGGTGATGACGCAGGACACCGGCAACACGGCGCCCGTGTACCTGCAGTCGCTCCAAGGCGGCGCCGCCGGCAACGAGTACGGCCTCCAAGCGGCGCTCGCGATGATCCTCATCGTCCCGCCAGCCGTGTTCGGGCTGCTGATCCAGCGCTACCTCGTCCGTGGCCTGACCTTCGGCGCGATCAAGAGGTAGCGATGGCGGAGATCAAGCTCGAGCGCCTCACGAAGCACTTCGGCGACGTCAAGGCCGTCGAGAACCTCGACCTCGTCGCCGAGCACGGCTCCTTCCTCGCGCTGCTCGGCCCGTCAGGATGCGGAAAGACGACGACGATGAACCTGATCGCCGGGCTCGAGAAGCCGACGAGCGGGGACATCTACTTCGACGACCAGCCGATCAAGCACCTCGAGCCGGGCCGGCGCAACGTCGGCTTCGTCTTCCAGAACTACGCGATCTTCACCCACATGTCCGTGTACGACAACCTCGCCTTCGGGCTGCGAGTGCGCAAGCCGAGGCCGGCTCGGGACGTGATCGATCGCGAGGTGCGCCGCGTCGCGGGCGTCGTCGGCCTCACCGGCGCGCTCGATCGCCGCGCCACACGGCTGTCCGTGAACGACCTGCAGAAGGTCGCTCTGGGTCGGAGCATGATCGTCGAGCCGGCGATCTTCCTTCTCGACGAGCCGTTCTCGAACCTCGACGCCGCCTTTCGCGCGTACATGCGCGCGGAGCTCAAGCGCATCCAGCACGAGATCGGCCAGACGATGGTGTACGTGACGCACGACCAGGTCGAGGCGATGGGAATGGCGGACAGGATCGCCGTCTTGAACATCGGCGTCCTCCAGCAGTACGGAACGCCGGAGGAGCTGTACGACACGCCGGCCAACCGCTTCGTCGCGACCTTCATCGGCTCCGCGCTCAACAACTTCATGCCCGTCACGTACGAGGCCGAGGACGGCGTGGCCGCGGTCCGCCCCCTCGGCGACGACAGTCGCAGCATCGACGTCTCCGACCGTCGGAGGGCGATCGAGGGCCGGCCCGATCCCGGGTCGGCGCTCTCGATCTCGATCCGCCCCGAGCGGATCGGCATCGTCAGCCCCGAGTCGGAGGAGGCGACGGTTCTCGCGAAGGTGGTGCTCGTCGAGCCGCTCGGGCCGCGCGACATCGTCCACCTCGACCGCGGCGGCGTAGACCTGCGGAGCGTGGCGCCGCCCGGCAACCGACCGCGCGTCGGCGAGAACGTCGGCCTGGCGTTCGACCCGGCCGCCGTCCACGTCTACGACGACGACACCGGCCTCGCCCTGCGCTGATGTCCTCCATCCGCGTCGAGCGCGTCACGAAGACCTTCGGCTCCGTCACGGCCCTGAGCGACGTCTCGCTCGACGTGCGCGACGGCGAGTTCTTCACGCTCCTCGGGCCGCCCGGCGCGGGGAAGACGACCCTGTTGCGGACCATCGTCGGGCTGGAGAAGCCCGACTCCGGCGACGTCTACCTCGACGAGGAACAAGTGACCGACGTCTGGCCGGGCGACCGCGACATCGCGATCGTCTTCCAGAACCTCGCCCTCTACCCCGACAAGAACGTCTACGACAACATCGCGTTCCCGCTCAAGCAGCGTCGTACGCCCAAGGCCGAGATCGCGCGCAGGGTCAACGTGGTGGCACAGACGCTCCACATCGAGCCCTTGCTCAAGCGGCGGCCGGCGAAGCTCTCGGGCGGAGAGCGCCAGCGCGTCGCCCTCGGTCGTGCGATCGTGCGCGAGCCGCGAGCGTTCCTCTTCGACGAGCCGATCTCGGCGCTCGACGCGCTCCTTCGCCTGGAGATGCGGACCGAGCTCAAACGGCTCCAGCGCGAGCTCGGCCGCACGCTCCTGTACGTCACGCACGACCAGGTCGAAGCCATGAGCATGGCCGACCGCATCGCTGTCCTGCGCGAAGGCGCGATCCAGCAGATCGACGTGCCCGAGAACATCTACCACCGGCCGGCCAACCGCTTCGTCGCGACAGTCGTCGGCAGCCCGCCGATGAACCTGATCCCCGCCAGAGCCCGCTTCGACGGCACCACCCTGCGCGTGAGCCACCCCCTCTTCGAGGTACGCTCGCCCGCGACCGGCATCGGCGGCGGCATCGCCGAGAAGCTCCGCGACGCCGGCTGCTGGATCGGCGTACGCCCCGAAGACGTCCATATCGACGTCGACGGCCGCGAGGGAGTGCCTGCGAGCGTCTACGTCACCGAGCCGCTCGGAGGCGAGACCGTCGTCGACCTCGACCTCGGCGACCGCGTCATCAAGGCGCTCGCCCCGCCCACCCTCGCCCTGCGGCAGGATCAGGCGGTCCGCGCCACGTTCGACCGGACGCGTCTCCACATCTTCACGGAGGGAGGCGAGACCGTCATGTCCGCTGCCGGCGACGACGTCTTCGCGCTGACCGTCTCGTCCGCCTGACGTCCTGCGCGCCGCGTCCGAGCGGGTGCCGAGCGTCCGTACGCCGCACGACGAGCCGAGCGCTCGCCCGGACGCGCCGAGCGGGCCAGCACCCGCTCGGCGCGAGGAAGACGTGCCCTCCGCCCTCCGCGGCAAGGGGAGCGGCGCGGCGCCTCAGCGCAGCGGCTTGAGGTGGGTGAAGGGCTCGTCGTCCGGAAGCTGATCCCAGGCGAGCTTCTCGTCGGACACGGGGATGTATCGCTCTTCGAGGCCGAGCTCCTTGAGCACGAGGTTGCGCGCGAGCGGGACGCCTGCCGCCTTGTAGAAGGCGAGGTGGCGGTTGAAGCCCTGGCGCCCGAAGCCGCAGTCCGTCGACAGGACGAGCTTGTCGGCCGGCACGTACTCGAGCGCCCGTCGGATGCGATCGGCGATCACCTCCGGGAAGTCGGCCTGCAGGGTCCGGTGGCTGATGACGCCGACGGCGACCTTCTTCTTCAGCGAGTCCTTGTAGGGGCCGAAGAGCGGGAGCTCCTTGAGGTCGTTCTCGGTTGCCTCGATCGTCCAGATATCGCCCTTGAGGCGCTCGAGGTAGATCTCCATGGAGTTCGCGTACGACTCGTCGGAGAAGACCTTCTGCATGTTCGGGTTGCCCCAGCACGTGTGGATCCAGACCTCGACGTCGTCGAGGCCTTCGACCTCCCGGTTCCACGCGTCCACGAGGAAGTCGATGAACTCCGTCATCTCCGGGTAGTAGCAGGCCATGAAGTGGAGCGTCGGCTCCTCGATCTGGATGGCCGGACACCCGGAGGCCGCGAGCTGCCTCAGCTCAGCGTTCATCGCCTCGGCCATGTCCCAGATGAGCTGCTTCTTGTCGTCGAGGTCGTAGTGAGGCGTGTGGCTGTCCAGGAAGAAGGCGAGCACCTGAGCCGAGCAGGTGCCGAACTTGACGGGCTTCCCGGATGCGGCCGCCGCCTGCTGCGAGATGCGCCAGATCTTCGCGTACTCGAGCGGGTTCTTCGGATCGTGCTCGACCTTGTCGACCACGCGCGGCCAGCGCCACGTCTTGTAGATCGAGTCGAGCATGGTCCCGACGGGATACGAGAGGAGCGGAGAGCGCGTCTTCTCCGTCTGCAGCTCCTCGTGCTCGAGGCCCTTCCAGCGCTGGAGCGGGTAGTGATGCCACGAGCGGCCGGCAACGTCCTCGTCGAGGTGGTAGTCGCCGGTCGTGAGGACGTCGAGACCGCACCGCAGCTGGTCGGTGACGACGAGCTCGTGGGCATCCGTGAACTGCTCGCGGAACCACGGATCCATCATCGCGGTGTCGAGCGGCCGGCCCCACATGTTCATCGTGTACCAACGCGGCCGCGGCCATGATCCGGTCACGGTCGCCGGAAGCATCACGTCCTTGGTCGTCGTAAATGCCATGCTGTGCTCTCCTTTCGCCAATTCCCCGTCGTCTGAGAACGTTTCAGGATCGGCCAGGCGTGTCAACCGGGCCGCTGCCGCGCGATCAGCGCCGCCGTCACTCGCTCGCTCTCCTGCCCACGCGGTTCCGCAGCACCCCGATTCCTTCGACCTCGAGCTCGACGACGTCGCCCTCGGAAAGCCACCGGTCGAGCTCGATGCCCGAGCCCCCGGTCGCCGTTCCCGAGCCGAGAACGTCGCCGGGATGCAGCGTCTGGTCGAGCGACGCGTAGGCGATGAGGTCGGCGAACGTGTGATGCATGCTCGCCGTCGTGTCGCCTCCCCAGCGCTCGCCGTTGACACGGACCTCCATCCGGAGGTTCGAGATGTCGACCTCCTCGCAGGTGACGATGCACGGGCCGAGCACGTTCGAGCCGTCCCAATCCTTCGCCTTCGCCGGGCCCATCCCGATCGGAAGCTCTCGCGCCTGCACGTCGCGGGCCGAGAGGTCGTTCCAGATCGTGTAGCCGAAGACGTGGTCGAGAGCCCGCTCGCGCGGGATGTCTCGACCCTCCCTTCCGATGACGGCCGCGAGCTCGAGCTCGTGATCGAGCCGGTCGGAGAAGGAGGGCCACGGGATCACGTCGCCGGGGCCGATGACCGTGTCCGGCAGCCCCTTGTAGTAGGCAGGCACCTCGTACCACTCGTCGGGAATCGGGCGTCCCAGGCGTGTCAGCGCGTTGCGCAGGTGGCCCTCGAATGTGAGGAAGTCTCGCAGTGACCTGGGCCGAAGCGGCGCGAGCAGCCGAGCATCGGCCACCGCGCGCGTCGCTCCGACGGGAGCGCCGCGCTCGATGAACGAGACCATGTCTCCCTCGAATCCGACGTCGTGGACGACGCCGTCCTCGAGCACGCCCACGCGCGCGCCCGCGCCTGCCTCGTAGGTGACGAGCTTCATGTCCCTCCTCTCTCCGTCCGTGGGTCCTGGCGAGCAGCCGACTGCACCGCTTCGGCGACCTTCGCGTAGGAGCCGCAGCGGCAGAGATTGCCGGCGAGGGCGATCCGTATCTCGCCGTCGGTCGGCGAAGGCTGCTCGGCGAGAAAGGCGACGGCCGTCAGGGCCATCCCCGGGGCGCAGAAGCCGCACTGGAAGGCCTGCGCCCCTGCGAGAGCCTGGACGACGGCGTCGTCGTCGGGAAGGGCCTCGGCCGTGGTCACGCGCGCGCCTTCCGCGAGCGGAGCCAGGAGGAGGCAGGTGGAGATCGGGCTGCCGTCGAGCAGAGCCGTGCAGGATCCACAGACGCCGATCCCGCAGGTCTCGCGCACCGACAGAACACCGAGTTCCCGTCGCAGGACGGTGAGGAGGTTCTCGTCCGGTCTTGCTTCGACCTCGACCGGGGCTCCGTTGAGCTCGAAGCTGACTCTCACGCCGCCTCCGTGTCCCGGCGCTCGACGGCCTCGAGCACCGCTTCCGCCGTGATCGGCAATGCCCTCACCCGGATCCCGAGCGACGCCAGCGCGTTCCCGATCGCCGCCGGCACCGGAGGGACCGCCGTCTCCCCGAGCCCGTGAACCTCCGCGCCCGCTTCTCGCACGAGCTCGTGTGACAGCTCGCGGGGGAGATCGGCCATCGAGGGGATCGCGTAGTCGGAGAGATTCGCGTTCGTCACCTGGCCGTCCGCCACGGCGACGCCCTCGTACAGGGCGCCGCCGAGGCCCATGATCATCGCGCCCTCGTTCTGGAGCTGCGCCGATGGCGCGTTCACGACCCTCCCGGCGTAGACGGCGGCGTGGAGCCGAACGACCTCCACCTTTCCGGTCTCCTCGTCGACACGCATCTCTGCCGCCGCAGCGCCCTGGTGCCAGTGCGACGAGGCGATGCCCTGCCCTGTATCGGGATCGAGGCCGCCCTCGTTGCGGAACTCGCCGACGCCCCGCGTCCCGTGGCGGCGGAGGTCGCGCACCGCTTGCTCGAGCGCTCCGGACATCATGTACGTCGAGCGGCTCGACGTCGCGCGCGTGTCGTAGGGGACGAGGTCGGTATCGGGATCGGGGAACTGGATCTCGTCCGGGGAGACGCCGAGGAGCTCGGCCGCGACGAGCGAGAGCGCGCGGCGGGAGCCCTGACCCATCTCCGCCGTCGCGCAGCGAAGCGTGTAGCTCCCGTCTCCGTTCGCCTCGACGGCGATCTGGGAGCTGCTCGGCGTCTGCATCCCCTTGAGCACGAGAGCGAGGCCCTTGCCACGCCGTCCGCCTCGCCAGTCGATCGCCGCCGCGGCACGCTCGACGCAGTCGGCGAAGTGGACGTCCTGCACCGTCTCCCCGGTGCAGAACGTGTCGCCGTCGCGCAGGACGTTGCGCAGGCGCAGGTCGAGCGGGTCGATCCCGAGCTGGTCGGCGACCCGATCCATGAGCAGCTCGGACGCCCACGCCGCCTGGGTCGCGCCGAAGCCACGGAAGGCGCCGTTCGGCGGGAGGTTCGTGTACACGCAGCGCGACTCGACTCGCACGTTGGGGATCCGGTACGGGCCGACGGCCGAGTAGCCGATCTTCACGGCCACGCCAGGGCCGCAGTCCGCGTAGGCGCCGGTATCGATCGCGGCGTCGACCTCTTTCGCAACGAGCGTCCCGTCCGAGCGGACACCGACCTTCACCCGAATCGACGAGGGATGGCGACCGTTGGTCAGCCACTCCTCCGCGCGTGGCAGGACGACGCGGACCGGACGGCGCGCCTTGCGCGCGAGCGCGGCCGCGATGGCCTCGACGTGGACGAACGTCTTCGCGCCGAACGAGCCGCCCATAGGTGGGCAGACGATTCTCACACGATCCTCGGGGAGCCCGAAGACGCCCGCGAGATCCTGACGGACGTTGAACGGGGTGTGCGTCCCCGTCCAGATCTCGAGCCTTCCTCCTTCCCAGCGCGCGAGCGCAGCGTGCGGCTCCATGGGCGTCTGCTGTGCGGCGCTGGTGCGAAACGTCTCCTCGAGGACGAGGTCCGCCGTCTCGAAGCCCGCCTCGACCTCGCCGTGGCGGATGCGGAAGGTGTGGCACACGTTCGAGCCCTGGCTCGGGCGAATCCCGAAGTACGCGGCGTCGTTCTCGGAGATCGGGATGCGCTCGTGCACGAGCTGCCCGGCCGCGAGAGCGGCGTCCAGGTCGAGAACGGCCGGCAGCTCCTCGTAGTCGACCGCGAGGAGAGCGAGCGCTTCCTCGGCCGCTTCGGGCGTGTCGGCGGCAACCGCCGCGACCGGATCGCCTGCGAAGCGCGCCCGGTCGAGCGCCAGCACGGTCTGGTCGGCGATCTGGCAGCCGTAGGGGCGGAGATCGCGCACGTCGTCGGGCGTGAGCGCGACGACGTCCGCGGGAACCGCCGAGCTGTCCACGCGCTCGACGCGGGCGTGCGGGTGGGGGGAGCGCAGGATGCGCGCGTGGAGCATCCCGGGAAGCTCCCGATCCTGCGAGTACCGGACCTGCCCGCGAATCACGTCCAGAGCCGGGCTCATCGGCTCGCCGTCGTGTCGGCGCAAAGGGCCTCGAGCGCCCGGCGCACCTCGACCGCGATGACGCGCTTGCGGTACGCCGACGAGCCGCGGATGTCCGAGATCGGGTCGATCGCCTCGGCATAGGCGTGGCCGATCGCGGTCGGATCGCCCGCGCAGAGCTCGGGAAAGAGCTGCGGGCGAGCGGCGACCGCACCGACGGCGACCCGTAGCTCGCCGCCCTCCCGCGCAGCCGCGACCGAGACGCAGGGGCGGTCCTCGTGCGAGCGCGAGCGGAACTTCCGGTAGACGGCCCTCTCTGCTCGGGGCACCCGAACCTCGACGATGAGCTCGTCCGGCTGCAGGGACGTCTCGTAGTAGCCGGTGATGAGCTCGTCGATCGGCACCTGGCGCTCGCCGCGCACGCTCCGGACGACGGCTCGCGCACCGAGCGCGCAGAGCATCGCCGGAGGGTCCGACGCGTAGTCGGCGTCGGCGAGGACCCCCCCGACGGTGGCCTGATTCCGCACCCGAGGACTGGCGACGAGCGCGAACGCCTGCGCGAGGGCGGGCCAGCCGTCGCGCACCGCCGCCGACCGCTCGACCGAGCGGTGGCGGGCCATCGCGCCCAGCGAGAGCTCGCCCTCCCGCGTCTCCACTCGGTCGAGCGAGGGCACGCCTCCGAGGCTCACGAGGCAGCTCGGCCGCAGAAGCCGCTGGTTGACGAGGATCGCCAGGAACGTCCCGCCCGCGACGAGCGTGGCTTCCTCCCCGCGCTCCGCCTTGAGCGCGAGCGCCTCTTCGAGCGAGCGAGGGGCGAAGAACTCAGGCGCCGTCGACAAGGGCGACTCCCTCCTCGTAGAGCCGGCTCGCGGGTCCGCGCGCCGGCTCCAGTCGAATGCGCTCGTACATGTAGGTGAGTTGCTCCTTGGCTCGGGCGCGACTGCATCGTCCGTCGAGAAACCACCCGGCGACCAAGCCGGCGTTCACCTCGAGGAACGCGAGCGAGTCGGCGGCCTGGAGGAGGTCCGCGTCCGGCGACCCGCCGACCTCGTGCATGCGGATGAGCCCCTCGACCTCCGCGACGAGCGGCTCGGCTGCCCCCTGCTCGCGCAACCACTCGCCGACGATCGCGGCAGATCGGTCCGAGTGCGCCCGCCGGTAGTCCGCATCGTCGGGCGGCGTCGTCGCCGGGTCCATCGTGGGCCCGCCGGCGAAGTGGCGCTCCATGTCGTGGGTCAGCGCGGCGAGAACGAGCGCCTCGCCGGCGTCCGGGTCGAGCTCGAGCAGCCAGTCCCGCGTCCGAGCGAGATGCAGGCTGTTCCAGTAGGGCTCGATCCAGCTCTCGGCCCGCTCGACGAGCGTCACAGAGTCGTCACCGGTCGGGATTGCAGCAGGTAGATCCGCCCTCCTTCGATCGCCCACTCGACATCCTGCGGCCCGCCGAAGGGCTCCTCGAGCCGCCGTCCGAGGTCGGCGAGCTGGCGCAGCTCCTCGTCCGTGAGAACGCCGCCGTTCGCGAGAGTCGACCGCTTCACCGAGCCGCTGCGGTCGATGACGTAGTGGTCGGGCGTCACCTCGCCAGAGACGACCTGCTCGCCCAGGCCGTAGACGGCCTCGACGATCATCCGGTCGCGGCGGCGCTGGACAGGATCGACGGTGAAGAGGACGCCCGCCTTCTCAGCCGGGATCATCCGCTGCACGACGACGGCCATCCCCAGGTCGTCGAGCGACCCCTTGTGGCGACGGTAGAAGAGCGCCCGCTCGCTGAAGAAGGAGGCCCAGCAGCCGACGACGCGCGCGCACACGTCCTCGGCGCCCTCGACGTTCAGGTAGGTCTCCTGCTGGCCCGCGAAGCTCG